>JBJOOY010000126.1:0-3542 GCA_046051065.1 Cyanobacteriota bacterium | reverse complement strand
TACACACGTATGGACACTCTTTCCCTACACGACGCTCTTCCGATCTCTCAAGCTTTATCATAGCCCTGAGCTGCGCTCTAAATATGCTCAACTTAGTGTGGAGCGATCTGCACTATTTAGTTGGGAGAAGACAGTAGATGCAACTTTAGCAATGTATACAAATATCCTCCAAAGTGATGTTTGCAACTAGGTTCAACAAAATTTTTATTCTTTAAAAACTTAACTGCTTCTCGATCTTAAAATGAACAAAACAGCGTTTGTCACAGAATTAGAACAATTTGTTGCTACGGCTTCACGAAAATGTACTTTAGAGATCGGTGAGAAATTAAAAGAAAAGTCTATTAATTTAGAGCAATTAAAAATAATTGATTATATGCGATATGCTGAGTTTTCAGCCATTGGAGATCGGATGGCCATCGAATCAGGTCAACGTATTCTTGATGTTAGCAGTCCTCAATGGTTTACTATTTTTCTTGCGCACAAGTATCCTAACGTTCATTTTGATTATATTAATATCATCGAGGTGGAGCTTGAAGCATATAGACTAATTTGTGACGTTTGTAAAATCACAAATATTCAATATCATCTTGAAGATGTCCGCTCATTGACTTTTGATGATAATATTTTCGATAAAGTCATCACTATTTCGGTATTAGAACATATCTATCCAGAACAAGATGGTGACTCACAAGCATTAACTGAAATTAAGCGAGTCTTGAAACCAGAAGGAAAAGTATTTTTAACTATTCCTTATAAAGCAGAACGTAATATCGTCTATATTGAGGGTTCTGTTTACGAAAGAGAAGGTCAATCAAAAACTTTCTTTGCGAGAGAATACGATCGAGAAATGTTCGATCGTCTGATTAAGGATACGGGATTTGTACCGAGCAGCCTTGCCTATATCTGCGAACGAACTGGAATTTTATCGGTTGATTATTACCAATGGGGGCCTGGTAAAATACTGTGGTATGCCAAGTATATTGCTAGACTCAAGCAGCTATTAGAGACGATCGTCGGTCATCCGATCGATGAAATATTAGCACAAAGATATCTACATATTTCCGATCGAATTATCGATCGAGTTGTCAATGTTGCTGCAATTTTAGAAAATAATTGACTGCAATGAATATCCTTTCTTATGTTCATCCAATTAGAACTTACCTCCCCTGTACGGGAGTTGGCAGACATATCAACAAGCTGGTTTTAGGTCTTGACGATCGAGATGAAATAGATCTCCACCAGTTATTGTTCTCAAAACAATGGTTGACTGACAGCGGACAACTCGATCGACGATCGCCACTGTCGCCACTCCCATTTATCACCTTTCCCTGGGCAGAAAACACCACCGAGCGAAATTGGAAAACATTTGGATTTCCGCGCATGGATCGGTACATTCCCGATCGCACCGATTGGCTATATGCACCGATGGGTACGTACATTCCCGTAGCCAAATGTCCGGTAGCGATGACGCTGCATGATATTCAAGCCTTTGAACCCGATCTGCCTTGGTCTCGAACTTGGCAACATAAGTGGTTTGCTTATAAGTGGTCGCGATGGGTCCCAAAGGCTTTGAACGAATGTCGAGTTATTTTGACTGTGTCAGAGTTCTCCAAGCAGAGAATGGTAGATTTATTGGGGGCGAATCCCAACCAGATTGAAGTAGTTGGGAATGGTGTGGATGAATCGTTTTTTGAGATTGGTAAAGTAGATCCCACCAGCCTCGAGCGACCGATCGAGGAGCCGTATATTTTGATTGTGGGTGGCTTGCGTCAGCAAAAGGGTTCAGACTATGTTTTGGCAGTTGCCAAAGCGTTGAACCAACGACAGAGCGATCTCAAGATCGTTGTTGCTGGCGAGTTAGAGGCCAATCGCGAACTTGTCACGCAGGAATATCCAAATATTAAGTTACTGGGGATGGTTTCAGATCTAGAGTTGCCCAGTTTATGCCGATCTGCTTCATCATTGTTGTTTCTGTCCCTGTATGAAGGATTTGGGATTCCGGCTTTGGAGGCAATGGCGGCGGGTATCCCAGTGGTAGTCTCAAATCGAGCTTCTTTACCAGAAATTGTCGGCGATGCGGGGATCGTTGTCGATCCGACGGAGCCAGAGCCGATTGTCGATATTCTGATCGATTTAGATCGAATGTCAGAATTAAGAGCTGACTATATTCAGCGAGGTTATCGCCATGCCGCAACTTATACTTGGGATGCTTGTGTCGATCGAGTAGTTAAGGCATTCCACACTTTTGCCTAATGCAAATATAAGTACTGGTGAAAAATAAGGGATGGGGAATAGGGGTGAGAGGATATGCAACGCAGACAAGTAATTTTTGCAGGTGTAGGTTTAATGGGCGCGATCGCTTGCGGAAATCGGCATCAAAGCCCGAGCATTAGTCAAGCTTCACCGCAATTAGCAGGCACATCTGCCCAGAGTGTTACTGCCACTCAAGATCGACAAATTATTAATCCAGCTCAGTACCTCAAGCGACTGAAAGCGCCCAAGTTCAAACGGGGTCATACTCTACCGCCATTGACTCGGTTTGGTTGGACTTTACCCTTTGAAGCGAGAGTAGAATTAGCCGATCGCTGGGGCTATACGTTGGAGTGGGGTACCCATGCCACAGCTCAAACCGTGGCTGCGGCGATCGCCGATCCTCAGAGTGATGCAGCCAAAATCATAGCTTTAGCTGCGGCTCATCCCGATCGATATCAGCTTTCAGTCATTCTCAGTCGCGATTTGCCCGATCCGCCCGCAGTGTGGTTGCATAACGATCGAGGGGAATTAGTCGATGGTCAAAAAATTTGGAGTCCAGAAGCTCCAGTCGCTGCATTAAAAGCTGCGGGTAAGTTACGCGCCGATCCGTTGCGACAGATTAGCCAAATAGCACCGATTGCAGTGGTGTTAAATGGTGGGGAGTATGGCTTGGGAGTACCAGGAAACATTGTTAAATCCTGTGCGCAAGACCCCCAGGTATTAGCGGCCAAAGGTAGCCGCGATTGGGTGGATTACATTTCCGATCGCAAAGCCTATCAAGAGTCGTTTATTACCAAGGCAGTCCGCCAGATCGTGCCAGATCGCCGCATGTATGTTTACTATTTTACCGATAGCAATCCGCACAAAGATCGCTATGGTGGCTGGAATCAATGGTGCTATGACTATAAATATATGCGATCGATCTCTGATTATCCTAATAGCTCGACCTATTTTCAGGAATATAATACGGGTTGGACTGGCGATATAGATCTGCTAACGGGAGTTCTCAATTCGATCGGCCAACAAATTAAATTTGGCGATCCTCTCTCGTACAACTGGGTATGTAACGGCTGGATCCGGAACAAAACCCCTATATTTGGCGAACTTACTCGCTATCTGGGTTTCCTCAAATGTTATTATACGGCGGGGATGATTGGCGGGATTGCTGGCTATTTCGATCGGCCAGAGCATGGATTTGAAGCGACTGTTCCAGCCGATCGTCCACCAAATTGGTTGCAACAACTAACTGCATTAGCTCGCGTTCATGGTATATTCAGCCATTTAGAAAA
>JBJOOY010000125.1:0-2741 GCA_046051065.1 Cyanobacteriota bacterium | reverse complement strand
TCTAGAAAATCTGTATCCTAATATACTTTCTGAGATGCGCTTACCCTGGGTAAAATTGCGAGGCTGCGCGGTTGCAGATTACCTCCAGATCGAACTCACCGATAATGGGAGAGGATTCAATCTCGATGGACCATCAACCGGATTTGGCTTACAAGGGATGCAAGAACGAGATGTGTTAATTCAACTTGCTCAAGGTAGTAGTAATCGGGAAATTGCCCTAGCACTACATGTCACTGAAGGCACTGTTAAAAATTATATTACGCGCATTTTATCTGAACTGGGCATGCGCGATTTTCCAAAGGAAAGGCTACGCCAACGAATGCAAGCTGCATTGTGGGCACAAAAACATGCAGATGCGTTGAGATCGATCCAACCCACAACAGAGGAATAAAAAGCTGCATTGATTCGATCGATTCTTTGGCGACTAAGACTAGCTACCGGCTGCGCTGCTCTAACATCTGCGCTGCCAGATCTTGCCATTCTTGCCGAAGCTTATCATCTTCGGGTTTACTAGTGAGCGATCGACTATTCAATTCTGGATGTTTAGTATGAAATGCTCGATCGACTTGACGATAAAATTTAAGTGAGGGAATATTTAGTTGCTTTAATTTTTGACTGAGATCTTGTTGGCGTTGTTGAACTGATGGCGATGATTTGAACGGATTGGGAATAGATTTCTCAATACTAGTTTTAGTGTTATTAATACTATCAGCAATCATCTTGCCTGGATCGAGGGATTGTACCCATCTGACAACACCATTAATTCCCAAACAAATAATAAAAATGCCCGACATCACTTTGGTGACTTGCCATGCAGGTTTTTTCCACTCATTTGGATCTCGTTCGGGTAATTCTGACTGTGGTGGTGCGGTAGAAGCTGTTCGCGGACTGATTGGTAAAGTTTTGAGTTGGGAGATCTGATTTAGCTGAGTAATCGGTGTCGAGTTTGTTGGTGCTGTTGGAGGAATGCGATCCGGAGCATGAATCGATCGAGGTGGTAGAATTGCTAACATCTCCCGAGCTGACTGATAGCGATGGTGAGGATTGTACTGGAGCGATCGATCGATAATTTGACTGAGTTCGGGACTGAGGGTAATATACTTATGCCATTCCCATTTAGCTGCTGCGGGATTATAAATCGTGGTGGTATCTCTACCAGTCAATAGGGTGAGCGCGGTGGCTGCAACGGCGTAAAGATCGCTAGCTGGAGATACTTTCCCCCGAATCATCTGCTCGTCTGGAGCGTAACCTTGCTTGCCGATGCGCGTGGCAACTTTAGCATTACTATAACGAGATACTGCTGTCGCGGCTATTTCCTTGACACACCCAAAATCAATTAAAACTGGCAATCGATCGTCATGACGATCGATTATATTATCGGGCGAGATATCGCGATGAATCACGCCTAAACTGTGAATGTAATCGAGAACGGGTAATAAGTTATGTAAAAATCTAACTACCTCACCCTCACTAAAAACGTTACCCTGTTTGACTCGTTGATTCAAGCTGTCAAGATAAGTTTCGCCGTTAATATAATCTTGGACTAAGAATAGAGATTCAGTTGCGATTCCATCTACACGTAATAGCTCTCGAAATGCGGGAATTTGGGGATGCTTGAGTTTATACAAAACACCAGTCTCTCGCTCGAATAATTCCTTAGCTTTTTGCAGTTCTGCTTGTCCTTTGACTTGAGGGGCAAACTCTTTGAGTACACATTGCTCGCCAAACTTATTTCGATCGATCGCTAAATAAGTTCGCCCAAATCCCCCTCGTCCGAGTTCGCGCACAACCTCATACCGATTGCCTAATAAATTACCTGGCGCAAGTAAGGAGGACTCTAACATATCAAGACAAGGTAATCGGATAAAAAATTATCTTAAAATTAACGATCGACTATTCACCACTTACTATTTTAGCGTAGCCACGATCCCAGTAGCCGCAGTTAAGATCGATCGCCTTAATTCACTGTTCACTGTTCACTGTTCACTCGCCATTGACAAATAGCACTCGATCGCACATAACTGATAACTGATAACTGATACCGATCGTTATAATGACTTGGACGCGCCGACATATATTATCTTTGGCTGACTTCACTCCAGCGGAGTATGATACTGTCCTCCAGACAGCGGCTAGCTTTAAGGAAGTCTTATCCCGCCCAGTCAAGAAAGTACCCACCCTTCAGGGGCGAGTGGTTGCCAATCTCTTTTTTGAATCCTCAACGCGCACCCGCAGCAGTTTTGAATTAGCCGCCAAACGACTCTCTGCTGATACCCTCAATTTTGCAGCGGCAACTTCCTCGTTGACTAAAGGAGAAACCATCCTCGATACTGCCAAAACTTATCTCGCGATGGGTGCAGATTTGATGGTGATCCGTCACAACCAAGCTGGAGTTCCTCACGCAATCGCGGCGGAAATGGATGCACGGGGAATCAAAGTTGGTATTTTAAATGCAGGCGATGGGCAACACGAACATCCTTCGCAGGCACTATTAGATCTGTTCACAATTTGCGGGACGATCAATCGAGAAAATCCGCACTTATCGTTACTTAAAGATAAGAAAATTGCGATCGTTGGTGATATTTTACATTCTCGTGTTGCTCGATCGAATATCTGGAGCCTTACAGCTAGTGGTGCCCAAGTCCACCTTGCCGCACCACCGACACTATTGCCTGCGGAATTTGCCGAATACTGTCAGGAGCCACGAGCAGGCATAGATCGATCGAAATTGTTCGTTCATT
>JBJOOY010000124.1:0-3687 GCA_046051065.1 Cyanobacteriota bacterium | reverse complement strand
CCGTGCTGATGGGGTCAAAGCTGATATCGTCCGGCAGTACCTAGAGAATCAATGGGACTATTTACAGCCTACTACTGGAACTGCTCGGATTGCCAACCGTCTGCCAGCAGAAATCCCGATTGCAGTGTCGAGGCCAGTAATTTACTCTGCGCCCAAGCAAGATACTACACCGCCAGTGAGAGTGAATAATGGTAAACCGTTAGTAATGATCGATCCCGGACATGGTGGTAAAGATCCTGGGGCGATTGGTGCGGGTAATTTAAGAGAAGTAGATGTAATTTTACCGATCGGCAAACGAATTGCCGAAATCCTGGAAAAACAGGGAATTGCCGTTAAACTGACTCGGAGTGGGGATAATTTTGTCGGGTTAGACGAACGGGTACAGATGTCTCGCGACGCTGGTGCGACCCTATTTGTGAGCATTCATGCCAACTCGATCGATAATCGTCCCGATGTCAATGGGTTAGAGACATATCATTACAATCTCGGTAAATCCTTTGCAGAAACAGTACATGGTAACGTTTTAGATTTTGTTAATAAAAACGGTTTTTACTTGAATAATCGCAACGTTCGATCTGCTCGGTTTTTGGTCTTGCGCAAATCAACTATTCCGGCTATTTTAATCGAAACTGGCTATTTAACTAGCGAGATTGAGGCGAGTCGGTTGCGTCGCGATGATTATCAAAAAGCGATGGCAGAAGGAATTGCCAAAGGTATCGCCCAATACGTCAAAGAGCATAGCTAACGTTTGCAACAGTAGCTTTTTTAGAGTACTTTACCCCGCTATCTACCCGATCCATTCCCAAGTATATGCAAAATAGATTCACCCCCGATCGATCTAACCAGTCCGATGAAGTTGCTAGAATCGGCGTGTTTGACAGTGGGGTGGGAGGGTTAACCGTGTTGCAGGAAATCTATCGTCAACTGCCACATGAGTCAGTTTTATACTTTGGCGATACGGCTAGAGTGCCATACGGCAACCGCAGTGCCGCAGAGATTCTCAAATTTGCCCGCGAAACGCTGGATTGGATGGCGCAAGAACGGGTCAAGATGGCAATTATGGCCTGTAATACTAGTTCGGCGCTAGCACTGGAAACCGTCCAAACTGAATATGATTTTCCGATTTTAGGTGTGATTTTACCTGGTGCTAGAGCCGCTGCCAAGCGAGGTCAGAAAATTGGCGTAATTGCAACTCCAGCTACCGTCACGAGTAATGCTTACTTACAAGCGATTCGAGAAGCTAATCCGCAGGCTCAAGTATGGCAGGCTGCTTGTCCAGAATTCGTACCGCTAATTGAAACTAATCGGCTCAGAGATCCATATACCCTGGCAATTGCGAAAAAGTATCTACAACCATTACTCAATCGCTCGATCGATACCCTGGTATATGGTTGTACCCACTATCCCCACCTCGAACCAGTTTTGAGGCAATTTGTCCCTGATCGGGTTGAGTCGATCGATCCAGCCATTTATGTGGTTGCGGCTGCTGCTAAAGAACTTAAGCTCCTAGGCATTCAACATCAAGGTCAAGCCTTACCAACTAAGTTTATCGTCAGTGGCGATCCTCTCCATTTTAGCAAAATTGCTGCCCAATGGTTGCCAACCCCCCCACTAGTAGAGCAGACGATCTTGCCAATGGTAACGAGCTGATAAATTCAAAGTTGCTGAAACCAGCTTTTAGACTCAAATTTAGCCACTAGTCACTAGCTACTAGCCACTAGTCACCAATCTCGATCAAAAATAGCTTAGAATGTATGTAAACTTTCGTAAACTCACCCTCTGAGCCGCCCGATCGATGACCTCAGTGAAATCTCTATTTACTCCTGTTGAAGCTGACTTACAAATTTTAACAGAGAACCTCAAAAATCTTGTCGGTGCTCGTCACCCCATCTTATACGCAGCCGCCGAGCATCTGTTTGGGGCGGGAGGGAAACGTTTGCGTCCAGCAATTGTGTTGCTCATTGCCAGAGCCACAATGCCAGGAGAAGAGATTACCGCACGCCATCGCCGACTGGCAGAAATTACCGAAATGATTCATACGGCAAGTCTGGTTCATGATGATGTCGTAGATACAGCAGATACCAGGCGCGGAGTACCGACAGTTCATAGCTTATTTGATAATCGGGTAGCGGTGCTGGCGGGTGATTTCTTGTTTGCCCAGTCTTCTTGGTACTTAGCTAACCTCGATAACCTTGAAGTAGTTAAACTGCTGTCACAAGTGATTATGGACTTAGCTGAGGGTGAAATTCAGCAGGGCTTGAATGCCTTTGAAACAGATTTTTCGATCGAAGCCTATTTAGAGAAGAGTTATTATAAAACTGCCTCACTCTTAGCTAATAGTGCCAAAGCTGCTGGAAAATTGAGCGAAGTCTCTTCAGCAACTTGTGAAAAACTTTATCTGTACGGACGCAACTTAGGATTAGCTTTTCAAATTGTCGATGATATCCTCGACTTTACTGCTTCGGCGGAAGTTTTAGGTAAACCCGCTGGTTCCGATCTAGCTAGTGGTAATCTTACCGCACCAACTCTGTATGCGCTGAAGGAACACCCTCAACTAATCGAACTAATTACGACTGAGTTCGAGGATGGAGCAGATTTAGAGAAAGCCCTAAGCCTGATCCATGCTAGTGAAGGAATCGCTCAATCTCGTGCATTAGCGCACCATCACGCCCAGTTAGCTGTCGCTCAACTGACGGATTTACCAGATTCAACCTCAATGCAAGCATTGGTTGAGATGGCAGACTATGTGCTGAAAAGATTGTACTAATCGCGCTCGATCAGCTCTCCCTGAAATTTGGGAAAAATTGTAGCTAAAAGGTACACTTTTTACCTCCTCCGGTGTCAGGTTTTGGCTGCAATCGACGGGGTTTCTCCCCAAATTTTTGATGAAAACAACTTTAGTTCTCGCAATGACTGCGGATGGAAAAATTGCGGATGTCCAAAAATCTCCGCCAACATTTGGCTCGAACAGGGATTATGCTCACCTAGAAGAGCAGATGGCATTAGCTGATGTTATTCTCGTCGGTAGTGGCACCCTCAACGATGGCGGCGAAACTGTGCTAGTATCTAGACCGGAATTAATTCAAGCCAGAATCGAGCGCAGACAAGCACCACAACCGATTCAAATCATTTGTTCTCGGACTGGTAAGATCGATCGAGAGTTGTCATTCTTCAGTCAACCAATCGATCGCTGGCTAATTACTACTAATATCGGCGCAACAAATTGGTTAGATCTAACTAAATTCGATCGAGTATTAATCTGCGAAACTCCTGCTGGCGATCTCGATTGGCAAGCTGTCACAATTCAGCTAACCGAATTAAGCATTGAAAATATTTGTTTTTTGGGCGGATCGGAGCTAGCAGCTAGTTTATTTGCAGCTAAATTTATCGATGAATTGTGGTTAACTATTTGCCCATTTATCTATGGTGGTAGTGCTGCACCCAGCCCCGTATCTGGCTCTGGATTCACACCCAATCTAGCACCTAGATTAGAATTATTAACTGTCGATCAAGTCGAGCAAGAAATATTTTTACACTATCGAGTCAAAAAGTAAAATTAAAAGGTTCTCCCGCTAATATGAGGTAAACAGCTTATATTGATCGATGTTATTAAATTTAGATACCACGCAAAATAAAAAGCTAGCAATCTGGGGAATAGTTGGTGTTTGCCTAATATCGACTGCGCTA
>JBJOOY010000123.1:0-2614 GCA_046051065.1 Cyanobacteriota bacterium | reverse complement strand
ACTTTGTAACAAATTTTCTAACCACTTGCAATACTGCTGGCACGATCGAGTGTCCCATTTCAAATTCTTGATATTGGACCTCAACTCCCCACTGAGTTAGCACATCTCGACTATGACCAGCGGCGGCAATGGGCACGACATCATCTTGTCTACCATGTACAATCAGGACAGGTGGAGCAGCTTGGAGGGGTTTTACTCGATCGGAATGTAAATAACCGCTCAGGACGATCAGCCCTGCTACAGGTAGATCTAGCCCAATATCCAACGTCATTGCGCCACCTTGAGAGAAGCCAGCAATCCAGGTTCGATCGAGCGGAATTCCAGTCTGATTGGGCAGATCGGCAATCCAGTCGCTCAAAACTTGGCGGCTGGTAGCTAATTGTTGTTTACTTAGATCCGTCAACCGCCCCACACCTGTAAATGAGTACCACATTTTACCCGTATCGCTAAACTCGTGGTCGAACAGCCCATTCGGAAATAGAAATTGGTATTCTGGGAGATTGAAATAAGGGGCTAATTCACCTAAATCGTGATGATTGGCACCCCAACCATGCAATAGAGCGATCGCACCTACGGGTTTATCTATACTTGCAGGAACAGAAATAATTTCAAGTTCGATCGGTGCGTCTGTCATTATTGTTGAGATTTTGGGAATAGAATTACTAGCTCGATCGAATCGTAATCGATCGAGACTTTCAGTAGGACGATCTCCAATTCTGCGAGCGGGAAGCCAACACCCTCGATCGAAAGTTGTTGTTGATTCGATTCCTGGACAAGATATCGTTATAGTTTTGGTGGCAGATTAAAAATTATCGGCATGGGACTGCCTCACGATCGAATGTATATCTTTAATTTTAACGGTCGCGCTCGCCGGACGCAGATTTTACAACTCAACCAACCAGATCGATACGTTCCGGTGATGCGCGGTTGTTATGTGGTGCGGTTTCGCCAAAACTCAAGAGCAGCGAGTGCTTCAGAGTGATGATCGAGATGCCACTTTCGCGACGCAGCGATCGGCTGAAACCCAATATTGGTCGTTTCATGGGACTCTCTGATCGCTCCACCCACAATCTCACAGAAGAATTCTAAGTGATATGTTGTATGGGGCAGCCCAAAGTCTCCGGGCATTCGTGTTCCTAGACGAATAAGCTCCCGAACCTCCACGACAAATCCAGTTTCTTCCAAGACCTCTCGTGCAACGGACTGTTGCGGTGTTTCTCTAACTTCTGCCCAACCGCAGGGAAGACACCACGATCGATCGTCAGTTCTAAGAACCAACAAAATTTCTCCGTCTGAATTGAAGATGGCAGCAGACACACCAACCTTTGGCGTAATATAACCAAGCTCAGATCGAAAAAGACCGGAGATTTTGTCTGGCGCTAGCCCACTTAAGGATGCATACTCGCCACACGCAATCGCAAGAAGGCGCTCGTAGCGCTCTCGATCATAAACCTCGCTGGTGTAATTAAGACCAAGCTGAGCAATTGCTCGAATTTCTTCCAGCACTTCAAGGATGTTGTGCAATTGCATGACAAAACCTAACGTCGTTTAACAATTTAAACAGCCTAACAAACTTTTTGAGAAAAGTTTTATTGAAATCTCGTCGAATATCTGAAATTCTGAGATCGAGAATATCACTATAATTTTAAAAGATCATTTAGCTCTGATTGAAAAAATCGATCATCATCTTTGATGTTTTAGATAAAATACTTAATCCATCCGATCGACCTAATAATCCAAGTTTTCGACCGATCGAGTGGTTAATTAAGATCGATAGATCGGTAAAACTATAATGTTTGGTCAGTTCAACGATCTGTCGATCAAGATTAGCTTTACCATCCAATTTATCCATCCATAGTTTATCGATCGCCATTATCGCATCATATTGATGTAAACTCTTTTTATTTGTAGGCTTGTAGCGTTCGCGATCGGCATTAATCGATAATAATTTCTTCTCTAGATAATCTGCTTTCTCAATCTCTAGATAGACAAAAGCACCATCAAGATCTACTGCTCTCAAAACCCGTCGATCTTGCCCGCAAGCAACAAAACTAGCTGCACCACCAATCGAATGTCCAGCCGCAAATATTTTACTAGTATTAACTCTTTGATAAAATGATGACTCAGGCAGCGAGTTGAGCTGGATGATTCGATCGATTATCTCTGACATATTCTGTGATTGCGATCGCACGACAGTTCCGATAAATTGTTCGACTTTGGTAGGTTCATTAAAGATTATCGGATTGAAATTATCAAATTTTAGTTGCGAACCGTCCGCACACATAGTTCCAATATTCGAGTGAGGATGGTTGATGCCAATTACAATGAATCCATGACTGGCAAATTCTAGAGCATAAAAAGTACCTAGATAATTAATTCCGCCAAAACTAGGTGAGAATAGGATAATTGGTAAACCATCGGGATGATGAATGAGCGTAGCATTGATAAATGCGGGACTGGTACGAACGTGCCGCAGCAGCCAAAAGATGAACTTGTACGATAAATTGAATGCGATCGAGTCAGAAAAAGTTCCGCCAAGTTTACCAATATAAGGACTATTTTTACCAGATCGATTGTTAGTTGGATACCATACTTTAGCAATGATGCCAGTTTG
>JBJOOY010000122.1:0-5628 GCA_046051065.1 Cyanobacteriota bacterium | reverse complement strand
TCAGCAGTAACATTGATTAGTTACTGCTGTTTTTGGTTGATAGCGGTTCCAATTATTTAAACTTTAAGTTGAGTAATGGCGATATTACCATTAAAACAGACATCTACATCGGTACCAGGTGTTCGAGATCGATCGCGATAAACTCCAGCGTAAATTAGTTTGTCTCCACTCCGTTGATAATCGATCGGCAGTGGGTCACAGGATGGCTCACAAAAGACGAGTTGAGGGAGAATGTCTAAATCGGTGCAATGGGGAAGATTGACGTTCCAGAAGCGCTTAGGTGGCAATGGCAGCGATAATAATCGATCGAGTACATACCTAGTTAATTTTGTGCTAATTTGCCAATCGATCGGATAAGGACTGTGTTTGTACTGAGAGATGGCAATACCAGGAATATTTAAAATTGCCGCTTCTCTAACTGCGGCGACTGTGCCAGAAATATACGCATCTACACCCAAATTACCGCCAGCATTAATGCCTGATAAAACGTAATTTACATCTAGTTGTAAATGTTTCACCGCGATTCGCATACAGTCGGCTGGAGTTCCCGCGATCGCGTAATGGGGATTTGCTATAGTTGTATCTAGACCGTGAAAATACTGATGAGGGACAATCGAAATTGGTTGGTGTGTTGTGACTTGATGACCACAGCCCGACTGGTGATTTAACGGTGCAACGATCGTGCCGCAATTGTCTATAGCTTGCTGTAAAGCAGCTATACCAGGCGCATCAATCCCATCATCGTTAGTTAATAGATAGTTTGGCATTCAGATTAATTCAAAGTTCAACGGTTGTTGAGCGGATCGAGAATGAGTAATATTACTACTCTCAACTACGTGACTCTACTGAGTAAAAAAACTCAGGTAAGTTATATTGGTTGAAGATATTTGTAAAGATTACGGGTAAGTCTACTCTACTTTTGACGAACTGTCCGCTCCTTATCCATTCAGAGTACTTTTCTGTAACTATGTTCACCAATCTCATCTCTAAAATCCATAATTGCTTACATGAGGAGGATATTCTCCAGGCGAGTGTGAAAAGCGTCAAACAGACTTTAGGCTGCGATCGAGTAGTAATATATAGTCTGCAACCACAAACTCTGGGCAAGATTGTAGCGGAGGAGGTAGGGGCAACATTTCCAAGAACGATCGGGACAACTATCGACGACCCCTGCTTTACAGCGCGATATATCGACAGCTATCATCAGGGTAGGATTCGCACAATCGAAAATGTTGAGGAAGCAAGGCTTTCACCTTGCTTCCTGGAGACTCTCCAGCGACTGGCAGCTCAATCACTTTTAACATTACCATTGCGACTACCGAATGACGAGCTATATGGGCTATTAATCATACACCAATGTTCGCAGCCGCGCATGTGGTCAGAGGTAGAAATTACGCTTGCCTCACAAATGGCGGCACAAATAGGTTGGGCGTTGAATAATGCTCTGCACGGGGTGGAATATCAAAAAGACCAGTTATCACTCGAACGAAAAAAGTACTATCACGATGCATTGGCAAGTGCTACTCAAAAAATTCATAGAGGCCATACGCGGATCGAGGTCTTGCAAGCTGCCACGGCGCAAGTCCAATCAGTCCTGAAATGCGATCGGTCGATTGTCTATGTTGCCACAGCACCAAATCAAGGCAGAATTGTGGCTGAATCAGCCTTATCCCCTTTATCACCAATTAGGGAAAGTACACTCGAATTACCCTATTTTGAATATCGTTACATCAATGAATATAAACAGGCCCGAATCCAAGCAATCGATAACATCCACGAATCAGACCTGAGTTCTAGTGCGATTGAAAATCTGACCAGAATTGCTGTTAAATCCAATATTATCGTTCCAATTATTAACGAACGAAATGATTCATTTGGGGTGCTAGTAGCGCATCAGTGTTTTAACTATCGTGCTTGGCAAGATATAGAAATAGAGTGGTTGGAACAGATTGGCATCCAAACTGGTTTCGCTATTACCAAAGCACAGATGCAGGAAGAAATAACCGCAATGAAAATTTCACTCAAACGAGCGAGTTTAGTGAAAGAGACAATCGCTAATGCCGATAGCAAAATTCAGCAGGTCAAACAGTCTTTAAATGACTCCGTACAAACTTCAGATGAAACCAAACATCTGATGAGATTACTCAGCCGTGAAGTTATTACCCTGACGGATAAGTTATCTGTTGAAGATATCAATCTAGCCCGAATTATTACCAAAAAATTGCAAGTAAATACTGAAACAGCAACAGCCGTAACGACATCGCTCCAGGATAGAATGAAAGAACTTGCAACTGTAATCGACTCAGGCATTCAAGCATACAAATCTCGGTAGCGATCCGGAAGTAGTGACGAGGATTAACCCCTTGCCAAGTCTTAACCAAGGCGACACAGAAAATATTGTGACCACGATCGCGAATACAGATCCAGCTACTGAGTTTTTAAAAAGTTCGATCGAGCAAAGATCGATTGTGCTGCAAGAGTTAGGCTTACTGCGATATGCAAAACTATTGACTCAGATGAAGTTGGATGAGGGCAATATTGCCTGTGTAACTCAGTTTCTGAGCCATCCCAGTCGGATCAAGTTTCCCCAGTTAATGGGTACGAATTTGGCAGGCTTGAAGTTGGATGGGGTAAATTTTATTCGGGCAAATTTGAGTGATGCTAATCTCGCTGGATGTTGTTTGCGAGATACAGATCTAATTTTTGGGAATTTTAGTCGGGCAAATTTGACGGGCGCAGATTTGCGGGGGGCGACATTAAATGAGACGATTTGGACGGGTGCGATCGTGCTTGGCTGCGACTTTCGGGACTCGATCGGGTTAGGATCTCGACAGGTGATAGAATTGCGATCGAGTGGGGGGATATTTTAGCCAAATTAAGTGTCGGATTGCTGAGTATTTGGCAAATGACAACCGATCGATGTCAAAATAGTGCAGATGAAGATTTATACGTCCCTTCAGAAGTGATGAATATGCCCAATAACCTAGAAGCAGCATTTGCTAGTAACCAAGTCCTCAAAGTTATCGCTGGGTTGAATAATTTCGATCGAGATCGAGTTGCTGCGGTAGTCAGAGCTGCCGATCGGGGTGGTGCTACATTCCTCGATCTTGCTGCTGATGCTAACCTAGTCAGAATGGCACGTCAACTCACTGCGCTCCCTATTTGTGTTTCTGCTGTCGAACCTCAATTATTTGTCGCGGCTGTTGAAGCTGGTGCTGACTTAATCGAAATCGGTAACTTCGATAGTTTTTACGCTCAGGGCATCCGCTTTGAAGCTGAGGAAGTTTTAGCCCTAACTCGCACTACTCGTGCTTTATTGCCCAATATTACCCTCTCTGTCACCGTTCCCCACATCCTCACTCTAGACAAACAGGTAGAACTAGCGCAGGCTTTAGTCGCTGCTGGTGCTAATATCATCCAAACCGAAGGCGGTACTAGTAGCAGCCCCAGCCATCCAGGTACACTCGGCTTAATTGAAAAAGCAGCTCCGACTCTAGCTGCTGCTTACGAGATTTCCCGTGCTGTAGATGTACCCGTGCTGTGTGCCTCGGGTTTATCTAGTGTGACTGCACCCCTAGCAATTGCTGCTGGTGCCGCAGGTATCGGTGTCGGTTCGGCAATTAATAAACTCAATGACGAGCTTGCCATGATTGCGGTAGTTCGTAGTCTAGTTGAAGCTTTAGCTACCAGCCGTACTGCTGTTAGTATTTAATTACATTTCACCAGCGAAATTCTCACGGGTAACAGCCGATCGATCTTCTGTTACCCTGTTATTAATTAAATCTAGTCGATCACCTTCCTCGCTACACCGATCGCAATATATCGCCACGATGGGGGAACCAATTTATCACCGATCGCTCGATCGAAATTACCGAATAAAGACCATTGCATTGGTGTTCTGCCAAAACAGCCTAAAAATCCCACAGTTGTATAACTAACATTCTCAAAAATAGACAGATATTCTGACATTTCTGGGATAGTAATATATCGCCATGACATGCCCCATGACTTGTATTTAGGTTTAATAAACTTATCTCTGAAAAATTGATGAAACGGAGATGCTACTAAATTCTCAGCAAACCACAATTCACCACCTGGTTTGAGCGCATCATATATTTCTCTAATTGCTTTTACCTGATTTTCCTTAGTGGTAAATCCACCAATTCCACCTAATATAGATTTAAATAAAACAATATCAAATTCTGCTTGATATGGAATATTCATCGCATCGACTGCGGCATATTTAATCCGATCTTCAACCTGATATTGACGATGCTTTTGGATTGCTTCCTCAGTCGCCCCATCGAGATCCGTACACAAAACATTCATACCCTGCAAGGCTGCCCAAAGAGAAATACCACCAAATCTACTGCCGATTTCCATGGCATAGCTAGATTCGAGCTGCTTAGTGGTATGATCGCGCCAGTAATCTAGCGCAACAGACCAATTGGGGATATCCCAACCAATTATGTCCTCGATATTTGCAGTATCTTTCATCTTAACCATCCTCTATTCTTGATTAGATTACGCTTATTTAGCTCTTCGATCGAATGAGTGCAATTGACATATATTTACTTCAAGACAGATTGTAGCAATAATCGATATTTTATCGCGATAACAATTTATACAGTTTTTTTCGATTTAACGATCGTGTGAATATACAGCTACTAAAAATAATTTTTAATTACCCCGAAGTGTATAAAGACTATCTGCTACCGATCGAATCCGATCTAGTAAAGAACAGATTAAAATATATAGAATATTACGCACCACCCTGTAAATACTCAACAATTAGCTGCGGTAAATAGTCGTAACCATCAACACCGATCGCGGGTAGTAAGTTTGGGCGATACTTGACTAGTAATTCGGCAAACTTTTCTCGTCCTATTTGTCCTTGCAATACAGTCGCTAAACTTGCAGCTTGTCGCCATTCTTTTGCCCCAATTTGATGTAATTGATACATCGCTAGACAGCTATAAAAAACGGCGGTTTCCTGTTTATCGATCGAGTGATGCGCTTCTGCTAAATAAGTTAGATTTAGTCCTTGTAAGTATAAATCGCCAACAGCTTGGGCAGATTTAGTACCTTGTTGGAGATATTCGATCGCTTTTTCTGGTTGTTGAATCGTGAGATGAGCCAACCCGAGACTGTGATAGCATAAAGCTAAACTTTGCATGTCTGCAAGAGTTTCGGCAAGTTTTAACCCTCGATCGAGATAACTGATATTCTGCTCGTAAATCTCTGGATCCAACCTGTCGATCGAATGGGCTGCTAGTACTTCCGCATAACCAACATTAGTTAATGCATTCGCTTCGCCTAATTTATCCCCCGTCTGTCTGGCTAAAATTAAGGCACGCTGACTATAACTAACCGACTGTGGATAATCTTTTTGGCCGATCGCAATTCGACTGAGATGATTGAGATTGGCAATTTCACACGGACGATCTCCTGCTTGATTGGCGATTGCTAACGCCTCCTGATGAAGCTCGATCGCTCGATCGCTCTGGCCTAAAGTCCACTGGGAATAGCCTAAAATAGTTAAGATTCTGCCCTTTTCCTGGGTACCCGCTACCTGTTTGAGTGGGAGATCGAAATAAGAAAGAGTGTCGCGCAGTGTTTCCCCAGAGA
>JBJOOY010000121.1:0-3632 GCA_046051065.1 Cyanobacteriota bacterium | reverse complement strand
CCCCAGCCACTCTCAAAACCACATTTAAATTACAAGCGCTGATTCCATTAACCGCAGCAGAGCAAGCTGCAGCCACCCCACCCGCAGCCCCAGCCAAAAAGTAAATAACGATTGATTTCTTGGCTTGACATATTTTGCAATCAGAGCAGAGAAAAAAGGCGGCATCAGATCGAGATCTTTGCCCAGCCCCTAAACCTCTTACCCGCAAGATTTAGTCAATAGTTAAGCGATCGATCGACAATCATCCCCCCGAACCCAATCAATATTTTCCTGGAGTAGGAGATCTACAGTGAGCAAACATAAACAGATAATTACTAGTGTTGTGATGAGTAGTGTGGTTGCGGCAATATCCGTAACTACCGTCAGTGCAGCCACACAACCCAGTACACATAGCAACCAAAACCTCGGCAAAAACTTAATCGCCCAAACTACACCTCCCACCAACCAACAACCCCTCGTCCCCAACCCCAAAATCACCATTGATGGGATCGCACCAACCCCAGGGGTCGGTTTAGCAACTCCCACCATGCCCCGTGCGGTTGCGCCACCAGTTGGTGATATCAGCGTCTCTAATATTGATGCTGGCATCCCCCAGATCAAACTGGATTCTGAGTCGAAGACTAATCTGACACTCAAAGGTGCTCCAGCCCGGGAAGTTCTAGAATCTCTAGCCCGTGCTGCCAACCTAAATCTAGCTTATGCTGATAGTGCAGTTGGTAGTGATGGCAAAGGTAAGGTAGATGCGACTGTGTCTGTCAATTTCCGGAACGAACCCATCCAAAATGCCTTCAATTATGTTCTCCAACTCAGTGGTTTAGAAGCAAATCGGGTTGGTAATACTATCTTCGTTGGCGCTCGCTTACCCGACTCAATCCGCGAAACTGTCGTCCGCACCTTACGGATGAATCAAGTGACTTCCACCGCTGCAGCTAACTTCTTGGCAACTCAAGGTGCCGAAGCTCAAATCCCTGTAACCACGGTGACGGTCACTAATACAGGTACTGACATCGCTCAAAATGCTGCGGGAGGAAGTGGGCCTGCCGGATCTGCGCTATCTAAAGTAACCGAAACCCGTAGTGCCAGCATTCAATCCATCAAAGCCACAACAGAGAATGGCCCGCTTGTCCTCAAAGGTCTATCTGTGAGCACTGATGAACGACTCAATTCGATTACACTAGTTGGCTCTCCGCGTAAAGTAGCAATGGCAACACAGATGCTAACTAGACTAGATGCTCGTCGTCGCCAAGTTGCCTTAAATGTCAAAATTGTTGATGTCAACTTATCTCACGGCGATAGCTTCGGTTCTAACTTGAATTTTGCAAGTGGAACTAGTACTTTGGGATCTACTGGTGGATCGGCGGTGCTGAATTTTGGTGGCGATTTTCCCGGAACCGCGGCAAAACTAATCACATCGATTACAGCCAAGATTAACAGTGGTAATGCCAAAATTCTGACAGATCCGACTTTGGTCGTTCAAGAGGGCCAAAGATCTACGGTGAATTTGACTTCAGAAGTTTTTGGTGGATTTGACACTAGTTTAGCTCCGACTGGAAATAATACTAACAGCGCAACTATTCTCAGCCAAAAACCGATTATTAAGAATGCTGGTTTAATTGTAGACTTACTGGTTAATCGGATCGATGACAATGGTTATGTCTCGGTATCTGTATCACCTACTGTATCAGCACCAGGAGCCGCTACTGGACCAGGTGGGATTGGACTGTTGCAATCACGAACATTAAACTCTGGTGAAGTCCGACTCCGAGATGGTCAAACACTAATATTGTCGGGAATTATCCAAGAATCCGATCGAGCTGATGTCTCCAAGGTGCCAATTCTCGGTGATATTCCGCTCCTCGGTGCCCTGTTCCGGAGCACGACTAAAAGTCATCAGCGGCAAGAAGTTGTTGTTTTACTGACTCCCCAAATTTTAAATGATGATAAAAGTCAGGTTAATTACACCCCAGGGGCTGATTCTCGATCGCTAATTGGTAAATAAATTACAATTTCAGATTGTGGGTCTGGGGTTTGTGGTAATAATGAAAGAGTGACTATTTTGGTCTTTTTTCCTCAGATCCTAGCCCTAGACTCATATTTTTTACCGAATTTCCCCTAAAAAACACGGAAAATGAGGAAAATCAACATAAATTAAAGCTTTCAGCGATCCAGATGCGGCTTGTAGACATTAGAATAATGCAGTGGAATTAATATCGCGTCAGAGTTTCAGTAACTTTATTGCGAATTAATAAGCAAATTACTGTAACAATAGTAATATGTTGAGTGTCAGCAGATGTGTCAGCGTTGAGCAGGGGTAATTGGTGAAATCATTCCTGACTGAGAATATACCCAAGTTGAGGAGTTTCGACTTCGATCGACTTTGGATCTCTCAATCGATCGAGCGGAATCGACACCAATGGCGTAGATATATTCACAATCGAAAATCATTAGATTGGGTGTGATCGCGTCTCCAAACCACCTTTACGCCGCATTAGACCTCATTTCCACTAGCTAGCGTTACATCGCCACGATCGCAGATAGTGATGTACGAGCTTCTTAGTAAACTCATCAATGGAGATACATACATGAATAAAGGTGAATTAGTCGATCAGGTAGCCGAAAAAGCTAGTGTGACCAAAAAGCAAGCTGATACAGTTTTGTCAGCAGCTTTGGAAGCAATTATGGAAGCGGTGTCAAAGGGTGACAAAGTTACCCTCGTAGGCTTTGGGTCATTCGAGCCCAGAAATCGCCAAAAGCGTGAAGGTCGCAATCCTAGAACTGGCGAGAAAATGGAAATTCCTGCAACTAAGGTACCTGCTTTCTCCGCAGGTAAATTGTTCAAGGACAAAGTTTCTGCCGACTAATTTAGCTGAATTTACACTCGGACATATTCCTTGAATCGACCAAAACATGGGGGGAACCCAAGCTGGGCAGCTACAGTAGCCGGATGTCCCCCTTCTCTCATTTTAGATTTTTCAGCAAGTATCAGCCCGTTGGGCCCTCCCCCAGCGGCACTTGCTGCGATTAAGCTGCATTTAGATCATCTGACGAGTTATCCCAATCCAGAGTATCCCGAACTGTGTGAAGCGATTGCGCATCATCACCATCTCACTCCTGACTGGGTTTTACCTGGCAATGGAGCGGCTGAATTATTAACTTGGGCAGCTTGGGAGTTATCGAAACTCGACACGACCTTGCTGCCAACTCCAGCCTTTGGCGATTACACTCGATCGCTCCAAACTTTTGGGACTAGATTTATTACTCGATCGCTGATCATGGACGATGGTGAAATTGGCGATCTCGATTTTGCGCTGCGCCATCTCCCACATACCGCTAGCGATAAGACCGCGATCGCCATTCCGCATTCGCTCGGCATCATCATTAATAATCCCCACAACCCAACCGGGCAAATTTGGCGACAGGAGATGCTCTTGCCTTATTTGAACCAGTTTGAACTGGTGGTGGTTGATGAGTCCTTTATGGACTTCTTACACCCCTCCGAGCAACAAAGTTTGATTCCGCTCGTTGCCCAATATGCCAATTTGGCGATCTTGCGATCGCTGACGAAATTTTATAGTTTGCCAGGGTTGCGATTGGGTTATTGTATCGCTCATCCCGATCGGTTACAACGCTGG
>JBJOOY010000120.1:0-3229 GCA_046051065.1 Cyanobacteriota bacterium | reverse complement strand
TTGTGGGATGAGCTTTGAGGGGGAAGATTATCTGATCCCGATCGATGGTCAGCCAGCAGATATCGCCAATACCTGCATCTCGATTAGGCAGTTATATCAACAGTTTCACGAAATGGGGGTCAAAGCGTTAGTATTTATCGATGCCAATCGCGCGCAGAATGCATCGATCGGGGGTGGGATTGGTACGGTCACTGCTGAAATCGCCCAAAAGTATGAAATCCCAACGTTCTTATCTTGTCAAGCCGATGAATTTTCCCATGAGGATACCACGTTAGGACAGGGATTATTTACGACTGCACTGTTAGAAGCGCTGAGTTATCATGCTAATTTTAATTTAGAGACACTCGATCGATACCTAACTAGTCGATCGAGCGAATTGAGCGAACATCACTGGAAACCTTTGCAAACGCCGATAGCAATCGTGCCCGAGCGTTTCTGTGTCGAGCGTCCAGTTTTTTCGCCACTGACGTTCGAGCCGATTTCGGCAACGATTCCAGAAGTTATATATACGCCGCCAGCTCCACCGCCAGCAGAAGAGCGAGCTGATGACGACTATGTGCCCTACATCCCTCCCAGTGTCACAATTGATACTAACGCACCGATCGCCAATCCCGAACCAATTGCTCAGCCCAAACCGATCGATCGACCAGAACGGATGATTAGTGACTCGTTCGACAAATTGCCGCCTGCACCCGATCGCCAACAGGGTTTTCAGTGGTGGGCAAAGGTGGGTTTATTGATGACAATGCTGTTGGGTGCAGGCGGTGGGTTTTATGCACTCAAATATCAATCACCCAGAGGACGCGAACAGCCGATCGTGCGATCGATTGTTGGTAACTTAACTAATCCTACTACTGAGAAATTTTCTGCAACCCCAGAACAACAAGTTATGTCCATATCACAGGCACAAATTTTTATCAAGCCTGGTGATGCAACTTCTCGCTATCAGGCAATTTTAGCCGCACGCAAGATTCCGGAGAATACTGTCGAAGCGATCGAAGCGAAACAGTCGATCGAGCAATGGTCTCAAGAAATTTATACGATCGCGCAAGGCTATGCGGAGCAAAAACACTGGCGACTGGCGATCGATACCGCCAGAATGGTACCGCCCAACACTAGTAATTACCATGCGGTAAAGGCTGCTATGTCTGAATGGGAAAATAAGATCGGGGGATAAAGGATAGGGGATCGGTTAAATATTGATTGCCACAACCAATTCAGTCGGGGCGGACTGCTTGGGTTTTCTCGATCGGGAAACCCCAATCGACTCTGACATAGTCGTAACCAAAATTTAATTACGATGTAATTGGATTAATGTTAATTTTTGTTACCATTTGATACTTTTACGGTAATAAAGTTTGGAGTTGTGGGCGATCGCGACTAGACGAACAGAGCAAAAGGTAATAAGATTCACCTCGTAGGGCTAAAAGTGTAGAAAAAATGTAGACTCAACATTGCAACTTAGCGATTTGAATAAATAGTCGCGACCGGGGAACAATAAGAAAAATCTATATCAATCTATCTCGTTCGAGCTACATATTCAGATCGATCTTTATTTAAATAATTTGGGGGCAAAGACGCGCGTGGGTTTTTTCGATCGCTTTTCCTTATCCAGGGATATGGGTATGGACCTGGGAACTGCTAATACACTAGTTTATGTATGTGGCAAAGGTATCGTTCTAGCAGAACCTTCAGTGGTGGCGATAGACCAAAAAACTAAGCTGCCACTAGCTGTTGGGATAGAAGCAAAAAAAATGTTGGGGAGAACCCCTGGCGATGTAATTGCGCTGCGCCCCCTCCGTGACGGTGTGATTGCTGATTTCGATACCGCAGAAGTCCTGTTGAAACATTTTATTCAACGTGCGAATGAAGGTAGTAGTATGATCCGACCGCGACTAGCGATCGGCATACCCAGTGGCGTAACTGCGGTAGAACGTCGAGCAGTAATGGATGCAGCCCTACAAGCAGGCGCGAGCGAAGTATTTTTGCTCGATGAACCGATCGCCGCAGCCATCGGCGCGGGTTTGCCTGTCTCAGAACCAACTGGCAGCATGATTGTTGATATTGGCGGTGGGACAACAGAAGTTGCCGTGCTTAGTTTAAATGGTTCGGTCATCGGTGAATCCGTCCGCATTGCTGGCGACGAACTCAACGATGCGATCGTCAGCTATATGAAGAAAGTTCACAACTTG
The DNA here is from genome assembly GCA_046051065.1 of Cyanobacteriota bacterium. Lineage (GTDB taxonomy): Bacteria > Cyanobacteriota > Cyanobacteriia > Cyanobacteriales > Chamaesiphonaceae > Chamaesiphon. The sequence goes on along the minus strand of JBJOOY010000120.1, from coordinate 1,037 downwards.
GTGATTGGCGAACGCACGGCTGAAGAGATCAAAATTCAAATTGGGTCTGCTTATCCGACACCTGACGACAATGATGTTACGATGGAAGTAAGAGGATTGCATCTTCTGTCTGGATTACCCCGAACTGTGACGATTAAAGGGCCAGAAGTTCGCGAAAGTATGGCCGAGCCGCTCTCGGTGATTGTCGAAGCTGTTAAGCGTACGCTAGAGCGGACTCCCCCAGAATTAGCTTCCGACATTATCGATCGGGGGATTATGCTAGCTGGTGGTGGCGCACTCTTGCGCGGGCTGGATACATTAATCGGCCAGGAAACGGGGATTGTGACTCACATTGCGAACGATCCATTGACCTCTGTAGTTTTAGGTGCTGGTAAAGTACTGGAAAACTTCAAGCAGTCAGAGCGAGTCTTTAGCGGTAGATCGCGTAATCTCTAGTTACAGTAATGGAGTTTACCCTTCGATCGATTAATTACTCATCAGTACTTGCCTTTGGATTAGATAAAATTAAGATGATGTGCGGGGTTGTGCTCCGGACGATCGGATATATAAACATCAAGCTCGCTAACTTATTCCCCGACTATGTTTACCTTACGCCGCTGGTGGGATAAAAATGCCCTGAAATTATTAGGATATGGGACGCTGATCGGCGGTACTTATCTGCTGTTGCAAACTCAAAATTCCCTGGTATTTGAGGTTTACAATACTCTATCCCAACCATTTCAGCCGAAAGTTAGACAGGCAGAGCGCTTGAAAACAGCTCAAGTCGAGCAGCTCCAAAACGAATTGCAAGAGTTGAAAAATCAAAATCAACAACTCAAACAACTAGGTAAGTATAGCGCCTTAGTGCCGACCAAAGGTGTCCTGGCACCGATCGTGTTGCGGAGTGCCGATAATTGGTGGCAACAAGTAACCATCGGTCGAGGAAGTGCCGATGGCATCGCGATCGATAGTATTGTCGTAGGGATCGGTGGCGTTGTCGGTCGGGTTGTCAGTGTTTCAGCGCATACTAGCCGGATCTTATTAGTTAGCGATCCCAG
>JBJOOY010000119.1:0-3751 GCA_046051065.1 Cyanobacteriota bacterium | reverse complement strand
TGCTAAAATTCAGGGAGATTTCTAGATAAAAAACCAACTTTTTAATTACCTTTAACTATAGATCTCGATCACTTTTATGCTTCGATTTAGTAGTAAATCCTGTTAAACTATAAAAAACAAGATAAATAATCTAAAAAAAAATTTAGATTGCAATCGATATAAAGTATTTGTGGATCTCTAAAATAATGTAAGATCGGCTCGAATAAACACACACTCTGGGATTACTAATTAGCGCAGATACGTTTAAAACTCTCGAAGTTATGACGATCAATCGTTAGTTTTAACTTGACTTAAACTGAGTTTAAGCCAAGATCGAGTAAATTTAATATATTGCGAAGCGATTATGTTAAGAAATAACGAAAATTCCCAGCAACAATTTTTTAAACAGAACCGAATATTGGAGATTGTTCAGCCAGATCGAGCTGTGAAAACAACTCAAAACCGACACGATCGAGATGATTGGGGAAATATTCTTAATATTAACAAATTCCATCATCATCCTAATTTATCTGAATCAGATATTTTTAGTCAAGATCTACATCCAAAGTTATCGATTACAGCTAGCGGATTAGATCGTCTGTGCCCGAATTTTCAAGATCGACAGCATGCACCGACGTTCAAATGCAGCAGTTTCGGTAATTTTCAGTTACTCGATTTGACATGGCAATCGACATTTATACTCCAGCAAGATCCCTTAAATGCGGCTTACATCATTTACATGCCGTTCTCAGGTCATTTGGATCAAATTAACTCAGCTCAGACTGGATCGCATCAGACAGCAACACTGATTAATCCCGATCGGTCATTTACAGGAATTGCCAGCGAGACTGGGCAAGCATTATTAATTTGGATCGATCGTCAGTTAATTGAAGAAGTTTTAGCAACATTACTCGATCGATCTTTAAAACAACCATTATTATTCGATCGAACGATCAATCTTACGAGTGACTTTGGGATCAGCCTCCAGCAATTTGTGCAATTTTTGGCACTGCATCAAGATTCAGCCCAGACAAGTTTATCATCCCTAGTCCAAGAAGAATTAGAGCGAGCGCTGTTAACTTGTTTACTTAAAGGAACGAGCAATAACTATGCCGACGAGATTCTTTATCGTACTCATGGTGCGTTTGCTTGTTACGTCACCAAAGCCCGCTGTTTCATCGAATCCAATCTCCACGAAGATCTTAAATTAGCAGATATCGCTACGGCGGTAGGTATCTGTCCTCGCCTGCTTCAAAAAGCTTTTGCCGAACACTGCAATTGTTCGCCGATGAAGATTTTGAACCATACCAGGTTACAACGGATTCGTCAGGAATTAGAAAGATCGAGCTTCAATACCCGCATTACAGACGTGATGGCGCATTACGGATTTACCCAAGGTGGTAAGTTTGCCAAGGAATATCAGCAGTTATTTGGCGAAAAGCCATCAGATACCTTAAAACGATCGAGCCAATCGGATCGTCCGAAGTTAGAGCTGTGGCAAGAGATCGACGATCGACAGTCGGAGCTGGTATCGGGCGGAGTTCAAATCGGGCACCCGAATCCTCACTTAACCGGATTACTCGCAAAATTTAATCACTTGTTGCTAAAATTCATCCCGTCAACTTGAAAAAATCTTCAATCCATTGTTTTGGAGATGTGCAAAAACCGAATACTTTATTTGGATATGAGTCGTAAATCTAGTATCTACTTACAAATGCTTCTCATATACTAAGACCGAGCTGGTGATCATTATCTATTGGGAAATAAACATAGTTCATGAAACCCGTAATCGTCCGCCAACACAATGAAGAAGACTGTGGAGCAGCTTGTATTGCCACAATCGCTAAATATTATGGTCGCACCTTTACTATTAATCGGGTGCGATCGTTGGTAGGTACGGGGATGTATGGGACGACCTTATTAGGGTTGCGACGCGGGGCGGAGGCATTAGGGTTTAAGGCGACCCCAGCAAAAGCAACACCAGAACTAATTAATGATGTTAATGCTGCGCCCTTGCCAGCAATTATTTCCTGGCAAGGCAAGCACTGGGTTGTATTATACGGTCGGCGCGGTAAAAAATACACGATCGGCAATCCAGGTGAGGGGATTTCCCAGGTTCCGCATCAGGAGTTGGTGAATAACTGGTCGAATGGGATTTTCCTGTTATTAGAACCCGACGCGAGTCGGTTTAGCGAACAGCCAGATGACAAGATCGGCAGTTTGGGGATATTTCTCCGGCGGGTATTGCCCTATAAGGGGATTATCTTACAAGCGATCGCGATTAATATCGTAGTTGGGCTGCTCTCGCTCGCACTACCGATTATGATGCAAGTCCTCACCGATGATGTCTTAGTCAGGAGTGACAGTCAATTATTGATGACTGTAGGAATTGCTGTAATTGCCCTGAATTTATTTAGAAGCTTAATTAGTTTGATTCAATCTCACCTGATCGCTCATTTCGGGCAGCGATTAAAATTGGGATTAAACCTCGATTATGGCTTCAAATTGCTGCGGTTACCACTCGCTTACTTTGATGCTCATCGCAGTGGTGAAGTCGTCAGTCGCCTGGCTGACGTGCGCCAAATTCATAACCTCGTCTCGCAAGTAGTACTGGGTTTACCGAGTAAGTTTTTTATCGCGTTGATTTCGCTAGGGGTGATGCTATTTTATAGCCTTCCACTGACCTTTGCCGCGATCGCAGCTTTTATCGCGATTATTGGCATCAATCTATTATTTTTCCCCAGCCTACAACGGAAAACCCGTCGTCTAATTGCCGAAGGGGCGGAAAATCAGGGCTTTTTGATCGAAACTTTTCGCGGTGCAATCGTCCTCAAAACCAGTCAGGCAACACCCCAAGCTTGGTCGGAATATCAGTGTAATTTTGGTCGGCTAGCTAATTTGGAGTGGGGAGCGATCCAAGTCGAAATCTATACTAATAACATTACTCAACTAATCGCGGGGATTTCCTCGATCGGGTTATTGTGGTTTGGTAGTTATTTAGTGATCGATCGAACGTTAAGTATCGGACAGTTGCTAGCTTTCATGGGCATGAGTGGCAACTTATTTGAATTTTTGGGGATGGTTGTTAATTTGGTGAATGAGTTTATCACCGCCCAAATTGTCGTCCAACGTCTGAGCGAAGTTTTAGAGAGTCCAGCGGAAGAAGACCATACTAACCCTAAACCCAGTGTCAAGATTAATCCTGACGGGGACATTACCTGTACTAATCTCAACTTTCATCATGCCGGACGAGTCAATCTGCTCAAAGATTTTAATCTGACCATTCCCAGTGGCAAAGTGACTGCTTTGATCGGTGAATCGGGCTGTGGTAAAAGTACCCTCGCGAAACTAGTAACTGGCTTGTACCCGCTGCAATCGGGAAATATCCGCTACGGGAAGTACAGTCAGTCAGATATCTCGCTCGAATGTCTGCGCCAACAAGTTGTCCTTGTCCCGCAAAGCCCTAATTTTTGGAGTCGATCGATTGTTGATAATTTCCACTTTACCAATCCCGAAGTCACGTTTGAGGACATTGTGATGGCTTGTGAGGTCGCTTGTGCAGACGAATTTATTAGTGAATTACCAGATAAATATCAAACGGTGTTAGGTGAATTTGGGGCAAATCTTTCGGGGGGACAATTGCAAAGATTGGCAATTGCTAGAGCGATCGTGTCTAATCCCCCGATTCTGATTTTAGACGAGTCTACAGGTGCCCTCGATCCCGCATTAGAAGCTAAAGTTCTCGATCGAATCTTTGCTTATCGTGGCGGTA
>JBJOOY010000118.1:0-3976 GCA_046051065.1 Cyanobacteriota bacterium | reverse complement strand
TGTCAATATCGGGAGTAATGTGGGACTTGTAACCTCGATCGATGCGGGTTTGGAGACAGGTTCGGGGGTAAAGACCGCAGCGGGAGGCAATATTAATATTAAAGCCTCAGGTACGGTTACTCTGGATAATGCTGCTCTTAGGAATCAAATTCGTGCTAATGCCGCAGGAAAAATTGGCGATATTAACATCAATGCCAATGCCTTAGACCTCAAAAATCGATCGCTACTTCAATCCTCAACTACGGGCACTGGCAATGCGGGGAATGTTAACATCAAAACGAATAAAAATGTTGACCTGATAAATAATTCTAGTATTTTAAGTACGGTTAAACCTAGAGGTATAGGGTTGGCAGGTGATGTAAATATTGCAGCAGGATCCTTCACTTTACGAGACGGTTCTCAAATTTTAAGCTCAACTTTTGGACGGGGAAATGCAGGAAATGTTAGGGTTAAAGCTAAGGATACTGTTTTCCTGATCGGCAAAAGAACGACGATCTTTAGCACAGTCGAATCAGATGGAATCGGCAATGGCGGTGATATAGATATCGTCACTGGTTCTCTCCAGATTAGAGATGGTGCTCAACTGCAAACTGCGACTAAAGAGCCGAATCCTCTTAACAGTTTGGTCAAACGGGGAAATGCGGGAAATGTCAATATTAAAGTATCTAAGGATGTAAATGTTGTTGGTAAGAGCGACGAAAATCCTAGCGCGATTCTTAGTTTTGCAGATATCGGCACAGTTGAAGAAAATGCAGGTAATATTAACATAAATGCTGGTTCTTTTTCTTTAAGTGAAGGTGCTCAAATTACCAGCTCAACTTATGGCAAGGGAAATGCAGGTGATATTAAAGTTAAGGCTACCGATTTTGTCAACATTACTGGTCAAGTAGGCTACTTAACTAGTCTGGCAGCTAGATCTCTCAATCTAACATCTATGACTGACTATATTACTGGTAAGGCTGGTGATATAACTGTTACTTCACCTAAAATAATATTAGATAATGGTGGTCAGATCGATACCGAAGCTGACTCTGGGAAAGGTGGTAATATCAGAATCGCTGGATTTGACTTACTCATCCTGCGCCATGTTGCGCTCATTTCCGCCAGCAGTGGCGGAAACACTAAACAAAGCAGCAATGATGGTGGCAATATTATAATTAATTCTCCTCAAGGGTTTATCGTTACTGCTCCTAATGAAAATAGTGATATTAAGGCTAATGCCTTTGGCGGTAATGGGGGTAAAATAACTATCAATACCCAACAGAATTTCTGGATCGCACCATTGAGAAGATTTGAACTCATAAATCTTTTAGGTAAAAAAGATTTAAAGCTACTCGACCCGTCCCAACTACAAACTAACGATATTACTGCTATCTCTCAAACAAATCCTACTTTAAATGGGCAAGTTAGTATTAGTCAGCCTAAAATCGATCCCAGCCGAGGATTGTCCCCATTACCGAGTAAAATCGTCGATTCTACCGATCGAATTAACCCGCTCTGTTCCGCCAAAGCCTTAGCCAACAACAACTCTTTCACCAGTGTCGGACGTGGTGGTATTCCTGCTAGCCCCAAAGATACCCTCAATGAAGAGAATATACCCACCAACTGGGTAAAACTAAATCCCCAAGACACTCTGCCATCTGCACCCGTTAACGTAACTCCAACTCCAGCCCAGTTACCACAACCCCTAGTAGAAGCTGAAGGATGGCGAAGAACACGTAATGGGGATATCATGCTCGTTGCGGGAGACTCATTTTCAGGAATTTTACCCTATACCCAACCACCAGGACAGTGCGTGGATAATTAGGTAGTGATCTGGCAGTAGTGACAAACCAAAACCCAATACAGGCAAGAATCATGATGGTTAGAAGGATTCTTCGGAATCTTTACAACTATGTGTTTATGAGGGTGTAAGTCTAGGCTGTTGACTTTGTGCCTTTTCTCGAGGCAAAAATTCATACAGTTTTTGTGTCGTAAAAATCGCTCGAAAACAAAATTTTTCGTTTTGAGAGTGTTGAGCGACCAAAAACATCAGTTAGCCAAACCAGCATTGTTGCTTGATCGATCGATTAACTTAGCACCATTCCAATGCTGTTCCAAAATGCCCCAACACCGTTCAAATAGTCACCGATTACGACTGTGGCTTTACAGTCCAGGCTGAGTCTTTTGACTCCAGGTGTTCGAGCGGAACCTTTGTGTTGGATGTTTGCGAAAATGGCCTCTGTAGCCGCAATTTTTTTTGAGGCTTAGCTTTCATCACTGGGCGTAGCCGATCGACGGCAATTAAAACGCCCACTGTTTACCGATCGATCGGAAGGAATTGACCAAGAAGGCGAAGCTGCCGAGGTTGATGGATACAATAGTGCCGAAAATGTAGCTGCCACAGTGGCGTTTAACCGCCTCCTGATTGCGAACCTGAGCCGACTCAACCTCATTGTCGTCTAACAGCCTAGATCCAGCATAAATCCAGGCAATACATCTTCTCCGCTTAGACTGGTTGGGGATTCCAGCACTTCTACATCCTGTCCCAGACGGTAAATCTCGACCTGCTGCTTTTGAGGATCGATAAGCCAGCCCAGGCGTACCCCATTGTCCCGATACTCCTCCATCTTCTCTCTCAGTTTTGGCATTCGATCTGTATCAGATCGTAGCTCGATCACAAAATCGGGGATTACTTGCGGAAACTTAACACCAGCGGGGACATCGATCAGTTTAGACTTTTCAATCCAGGTGACATCAGGTGATCTGACGGCTCCATTGGGGAGGGTGAATCCACCGGATGAATCAAAAACTCGACCAAGCTTGGTTTGGCGATTCCAGAGATTAACATCAGTGGTTAAGTCTGAATTTTTCTCCGAACTTTCCCACCCTGCTGGTGCCATGACAATTAATTCTCCGCTGGCTGTCAATTCTAACGATCGTTCTGGATTATCTTGGCACAGCTTCTCGAACTCTTCATGAGTAACACGAAGAGTAATGCTATGAACATCTAATAACAATGGTTTGGTCTCTAAAGATTGCATTTGGTACAAATCCCCCTGGATGTCAGGATATTAGCTCTTACTTGTTATTTTTTTTGAAATCATCGAAGCAGAAATTTAACAATTCATTTAGCTTCATGTCTCGGTTGAGTGCTTCTTGCTTAAAGGCACGGACGATCGGAGGATTCTAGAGAAAAGAGAAGGCCGTGAGTAATATAACAATATGATTACACAATTTTTCCAATGCCTACTCCCTGGGTTCAGCCTACTGCGGTTGGAACACGAGGAACTCGACACAGACTAGCATCACCTCACTTTAAACGTAGCCTCAACCCAAACATTAGTCCAGTGCCCACTGTGTGGTAATCCAAACGAATCGGGTTTCCCGCCCATGCAACCGACCCAAGCGGACGATCGGATAGACTCGATCGAGAGTACGATTTCTCCGTTGCGATCGCGTTCTTCATCTTCGCCAACCTCCCCGCACTATCCTTCTTGCCACCCAATCCAGCCATCGCCCAAGGACTCGGTGGTGCAGTGGCTTCAGTTGATCGAGATGTGACTAAAATAGACAAGGGCGACTAGTAAACTAATACTAGTCGCCCTTGTTAAAATCCCCAGAAAAATCTAAAGTGAATTTGAACGGGTGACTGTAAGTACATCGAATCGCCGATCACCGAAATTTATCATGACCTCCACTCAATTTAATCGCTCACTCATTCAGTCAGCTAGACAGGGAAACGATCGTCAAGTCAGTACTGCTCTGGCACGAGGTGCCCAAGTTAACACCACAGATGCACAAGGGACCACGGCCCTAATGTTTGCCGCTCAAAAAGGTTTTACCCGGATTGTTGATTTATTAATCGAGGCTGGTGCAGATCTTAATATTCATCGCAGTCAATTTGGGACTACCGCACTGATGCTGGCGGCGGCAGCCCGGCAAGTGGAAATTGTCAGACTATTATTAGCGCGAGGGGTAGATCTGAATGCTATTA
>JBJOOY010000117.1:0-7371 GCA_046051065.1 Cyanobacteriota bacterium | reverse complement strand
AAAAATTGCAACGAATTCCGATCGTGGTATTGACAACTTCCCAAGCAGAAGAAGATATTCTCAAAGCATATAATCTCCATGCTAACTGCTACATTACTAAGCCAGTAGACTTCGAGCAATTCGTTGAGATTATCCAATCGATCGAAGCATTCTGGTTCAAAATCGTTCAGTTACCTCCAGTATAGGCGGATAGTAGATCGTGGAAATATTGGCAGACCAACAATTAGTAATTTTAAATTAGAATATAGGCAGATGATTACAGTTCTCAATATTTTACTCATTGAAGATAATCCTGGCGATATTCGGTTATTACACGAGATCTTCCGCGAAGTTAGCACTACTCAGTATCAGATTACCTCCGCAATGACATTGGCGGCAGGGATTGAACAGTTGTCGATCGACGATCGAGTACCGTTTGACGTCATCTTACTAGATCTATCGCTCCCCGATAGCCGCAACCTATCTTCTGTGCTCCGTCTCCGTCACCAAGCTCCCCACATCCCGATCGTTGTGCTCACGGGTTTAGATGACGAAAATCTTGCCCTCTCAGCGATGCAGCAAGGAGCGCAAGATTACCTAGTCAAAGGACAAGTTGACAGCCATTTATTATGTCGTTCGATCCGGTACGCGATCGAACGAGAACGAACAGAAACCGCTCTCCGTCAAGCAAAAGTCGAACTCGAACAGCGAGTGATCGAACGCACGCGAGATCTCCAACAAATTAACCACCAACTCGAACTGGAGCTGCGCGAACGTCAACGTGCCGAAGCGGCGCTCGAGATCTCTCGATCTCGATTTGCAGGTATTTTAGAAATTGCCAGCGATGCGATTATTGCGATCGACCATCGTCAGATCGTGACTCTGTTCAATCAAGGTGCCGAACAGATTTTTGGCTATTCAGCTTCAGAAGCGATCGGTCGATCTCTAAAACTGCTGTTACCCCAAACGTTTTTACAAGCATATAGTTCTAACTGCGGTATTTGCCAAGATCTACCCCAACCAGTGGGTAACCGACACCAAGTAATCTGCACTAGACGAGATGGGAGTGAGTTTCCCGCCGAAGTTTCTATTTCATGCCTAGATTTAGGACAAGAAAGAATCTGCACGATTATTTTGCGCGATGTCACCGAGCGACAACGGATGGAGAATGATTTGCACGATGCAGTACACAAGTTAAATTTTCATTTTGAAAATTCTCCGCTCGCCACGATCGAATGGAATCGAGACTTTAAAGTCGCACGATGGTCGGCTGCTGCGGAAAAGATTTTTGGCTGGTCGTCAGCAGAAGTTATGGGTAAACATCCCAATGAATGGAAATTTGTCGTACCGGAAGATGCCGAACGGATCGATCGAGTGTTAAATCGGCTGATCACTGGGTCCGAACAGCAAAATCTCACGACTAATCGCAATTACCATCGCAATGGCAAAGTTGTTGATTGTGAGTGGTATAACTCTGTGTTGGTAGATGATTTGGGTCAGATGGAATCGGTGTTTTCGTTGGTACTAGACGTTACCGAACGGCATCAAGTCGAACGAATGAAGGATGAATTTATCTCGATCGTCAGCCACGAGTTGCGGACTCCACTCGCTTCGATTTATGGTTCCCTATCGATGTTGACAAGTGGATTATTGGATCCGCACTCGGTCAAGGGCCGTCGGTTACTAACGATCGCGGTAGATAGTACCGATCGATTGATGCGGTTGGTCAATGATATTTTAGATGTCGAACGGATCGAGTCTGGAACAGTGAAGATGGTGAAGGCGGTCTGGATGGTATCAGAATTGATGGAAAAAGCGATCGATATCATTCAACCATTGGCAGATCGAGCGGGTATTCACCTCAGTGTCAGCAATTTAGGCGGTCAAGTTTGGGTCGATGCCGATCGATTGATTCAAACTTTTACAAATTTATTGGATAATGCAATTAAGTTTTCGCCTCCAGGTAATACTGTCTGGTTTAATTCTAGTAAGCAAGGGGGGCGGCTGTTATTCCATGTCATCGATCGCGGACGCGGCATTCCGCCTGAGAAATTAGAATTAATTTTTGAACGGTTTCATCAGGTCGATGCTTCTGATTCCCGTAATAATGAGGGCACTGGTTTGGGTTTGGCAATTTGCCGCACGATCGTTCAGCAACATGGCGGACAAATTTGGGTTGAAAGTGTCGTCGGTCATGGGAGTACTTTTTCGTTTATCCTACCTCGCTCTCCCTCGGCGAGCGACAGTGTGCCGCGAAATGTTTCAAATTCTCATCTCAACAACTAACTCATATCAATACTTGGCGATTTTCTAGTTCTAGCTCGATTGTCTTTTCAATTAAATCGATCGCATCGCTAAGTCCTGTTGCTTAAATCCTGTAAATGTACGACTAAAGCCTGTAAACCTAAGTAATAACTATGCACTCCAAAACCAGTAATTTGGCCAATGACAATCGCGCTTAGATACGAATGGTGACGAAATTGTTCGCGTTTGTAGATATTACTCAAATGCACTTCCACAGTAGGAATTTGGACGGCTGAAATTGCATCGCGAATAGCAATACTGGTATGAGTATAAGCTCCAGCATTAATCACAACCCCCTGATGTCGATCGCGTGCGGCGTGAATGGCGTCTACTAATCCACCTTCATGATTCGATTGAAAGGTATTAACCGTCACCTTTAGCGATCGACCCAACTCAGTTAGCTGAGCATCGATTTGGGCTAAAGTTGAGATACCATATATACTTGGCTCGCGCAATCCCAATAGATTGAGGTTTGGGCCGTGCAAAACGAGCACACTTAAGTTATGCCGATCGAGAGCTGTTGTCATAAAGCCGCTAACACTTAACGACTATTTCAGCCGCTGCAATCGATCTTGCACGGGAACGGGAATCAATTCGGGTTCGGGCTGCATTTCAGGACCTAGCAATACTTCAATCAATTTGCCAGCCCACTGTTTTAACTTTTCCAGCACCTTTTCGATATATTCCATCAGCTAGTTTACTCCCAAGGGACAAAGATTAATTTGTTCGGTTCATCTCACTATGATGTGAGCGAGAATGTTGCCTTTACTGTTACCCATTGTAAAGGGAAATCTCATAAACGTGTAGGCGAGAACGTCTGCCAATTAGCGGATTTTTTGCTCGTTCTAATCGATGAAACGCTCATAGAAAGACATTTGCGGCGATTGATCGTCGCTCTATTCAGATTCCTTAAGTAAAGATTAAGATAATCTGGGAACAATTTTCAGGACGTCGATCTCAATTCAACATTAGGTTTATGATACTCAATCAACATAAAATCCAGCTACGCTTTGTAGCAATTTCTTAACACGGTTCGACTCATACGCAGATGTGGATCGAAAAAAACATAAAAAAGTAAATTTTTTTATCCTCATATATAAATAAATGTTAAGTTATTCTTTGCAAATTGTGTCGGATAACGGCAGAAACTCCCACCCATCAACAATTTTCTGTTAAAAATACTAGATAGTGCAAAAGTGAGCGGTTACTTACGAACTGACCCTACAATACGTAAAAATTCTCCCTAGCAACCTCAGCCCGATCTCGCTAACATCCAGAGACAGTAGTCATTTTTACCAATTCGACCTTAAATTTTATCCCGTAGGAGCAATACCGAATGTTCACTAACGTCAAGTCCACCATTAGACATATCGCCCCCGCTGACATCCGGGGTAGACAATTATTGAAGGTGGTCTATGTCGTGTTAGAGCCACAGTACCAGAGCGCGTTAGCCACTGCTGTGAATGCCATTAACGACCACAACCCGAAGATTGCGATCGAAATTAGTGGTTATCTATTAGAGGAACTACGCGATCCTGAAAATTATGCCGGATTAGAGCGGGACATTGCGACGGCGAATATCTTCATCGCTTCACTAATTTTTATTGAAGATTTATCAGAAAAAGTCGTCGCCGCTGTCGAACCCCATCGTCCGAACTTAGATGTGGCGGTTGTTTTCCCGTCGATGCCTGCGGTGATGCGATTGAGCAAGATGGGTAGTTTTTCGCTGGCTCAATTGGGACAATCCAAAAGTGCGATTGGCGAATTCATGAAGAAGCGCAAGGCTAATTCTGGCGCGGGCAGTTTCCAAGATGGAATGCTCAAGTTGTTGAATACACTGCCGAATATTCTCAAGTATCTGCCGATGGAAAAGGCGCAAGATGCGCGGAACTTTATGTTGAGTTTCCAATATTGGCTGGGTGGTACGCCGGAGAATTTAGAGAATTTCCTATTGATGTTGGCGGACAGATATGTATTGAAGGAAGATGATACCCTCAATTCAGCTAGTTCCGCAGGGGCAATTAAATATCAAGATCCTGTGACATTCCCCGACATCGGAATTTGGCACCCCCTCGCACCACAAATGTTCGAGGATTTGAAGGAATATCTGAACTGGTATAATAGTCGCCGCGATGTGTCTGACGATCATAAAGATCCCCTCGCACCCTGTATCGGCTTAGTCTTGCAACGCACCCACATCGTCACAGGCGATGCGGCTCACTACATTGCGATGGTGCAGGAATTAGAAGCAATGGGGGCGAAGGTGATTCCCGTATTTGCGGGTGGTTTGGACTTCTCCAAACCCCTAGAAGCCTACTTCTTCGACCCACTTAACAAGGATAACGCGATCGTCGATGCAGTCATCTCCCTGACCGGATTTGCCCTCGTCGGTGGACCCGCACGGCAGGATCATCCCAAGGCGATCGAAGCCCTGAAACGCTTGAATCGTCCATATATGGTAGCGTTACCGTTGGTATTCCAAACGACGGAAGAGTGGGAAGAGAGCGATTTAGGTTTACACCCGATTCAAGTTGCCTTGCAGGTGGCGATTCCTGAATTGGACGGCGCGATCGAACCGATCATATTATCAGGACGAGACGGCGATACTGGTCGATCGATCACCCTCCAAGATCGGGTTGAAGCAATTGCGGGACGGGCGATGAAATGGGCAAACCTGCGCCGTAAGCCGAAATTAACCAAGAAAGTAGCAATTACTGTCTTTAGTTTCCCCCCAGATAAAGGAAACGTCGGCACCGCCGCATATTTAGACGTATTTGGCTCCATCTACGAAGTGATGAACGCCATGAAACGCAATGGCTACGACATCCCCGAACTTCCCGCTTCCTCGAAGGAATTAATGGAAGCAGTGATTCACGATGCTCAGGCGCAATATAATAGCCCTGAATTAAACGTCGCCTATCGGATGTCCGTCGATGAGTACGAAACACTCACCCCCTATTCCGAGAAACTTCATGAAAGCTGGGGGCCACCACCAGGTAATCTCAATAGCGATGGTCAAAACTTAGTTATTTACGGCAAACATTTCGGTAACCTCTTCATCGGCATCCAACCAACATTCGGCTACGAAGGCGACCCAATGCGGTTACTATTCTCCCGTTCCGCCAGCCCCCACCACGGTTTCGCCGCCTACTACACCTACCTCGAAAAAGTCTGGGAAGCAGATGCAGTCCTCCACTTCGGTACCCACGGCTCCCTAGAATTCATGCCAGGAAAACAGATGGGCATGTCCAACGATTGCTTCCCCGACAGCTTAATCGGCAATATCCCCAACCTCTACTACTACGCCGCCAACAATCCCAGCGAAGCCACCATCGCCAAACGACGTTCCTACGCCGAAACAATCTCCTACCTCACCCCCCCAGCCGAAAACGCAGGTTTGTATAAAGGCTTACAAGAACTCGGCGAACTCGTCGGTTCCTATCAATCCTTACGCGATAGCGGACGCAGCATTCAAATCGTCAACACGATTATGGACAAAGCGCGGATTTGCAACCTCGACAAAGATGTCGAACTACCCGACACCGACGCGGGGACAATGAGCCAAGAAGAGCGCGATAATACCGTCGGGGCAGTATATGCACGGTTGATGGAAATCGAATCGCGCTTACTCCCTTGTGGCTTGCACGTCGTTGGCAAACCACCTACCGCCGAAGAAGCCATTGCTACTCTGGTAAATATCGCATCACTCGATCGAGAGGAAGAAGGCATCAAAGGCCTACCCCGCATCATCGCCGAAGCTATTGGACGGGATTTAGAGCAAATATACCAGAATAACGATCGCGGTATCCTCGAAGATGTCCAACTCCTCCAAGACATCACCCTCGCCGTCCGCGCCGCCGTCACCGCAATGGTAACATCTCAAATCAACGAAGAAGGGCGAGTATCCTTCGTTGCCAAGTTGAACATCTTCAACATGGGTAAAAAAGAACCCTGGGTCGAATCCCTCTACGCCGCAGGTTATAAAAAAATCAACCTCGACGAAATCAAAACCCAATTCGACTACCTCGAATTCTGCCTCACCCAAGTCTGTGCCGACAACGAACTCGGCGCACTCCTCCAAGGATTAGATGGCGAATACATCCTCCCAGGACCAGGCGGCGACCCCATCCGCAACCCCGATGTCTTACCCACAGGTAAGAACATGCACGCCCTAGATCCTCAATCCATCCCCACCGAAGCAGCAGTTAAATCAGCGAAGGTTGTGGTCGATCGATTGCTCGAACGGCAAATGCGCGATAATAACGGACAATATCCTGAAACGATCGCTTGCGTCCTCTGGGGCACAGACAACATCAAAACCTATGGCGAATCCCTCGCTCAAATCATGTGGATGGTTGGAGTAAAACCCGTCCCCGATGCCTTGGGACGGATCAATAAACTCCACATGATTCCCCTCGAAGAACTCGGTCGTCCCCGCATCGACGTCGTAATTAACTGTTCCGGTGTCTTCCGCGACCTATTCATCAACCAGATGAACCTACTCGACCAAGCCGTCAAAATGGCCGCCGAAGCCGATGAACCCTTGGAAATGAACTTCATCCGCAAACACGCCCTAGTTCAAGCTGAAGAAATGGGCATCAACCTGCGTCAAGCCGCCACCCGCGTCTTCTCTAACGCCTCCGGTTCCTACTCCTCCAACATCAACCTCGCGGTAGAAAATGGTACCTGGGAGAACGAAGCCGAACTGCAAGAAATGTACCTCGGTCGCAAATCCTTTGCCTTCAGCGCAGATAATCCAGGCACGATGGAACAAAGCCGCAAAATCTTTGAAACCACCCTCAAAACCGCCGAAGTCACCTTCCAAAACCTCGATTCCTCAGAAATCAGTCTGACAGACGTATCCCACTACTACGACTCAGACCCCACCAAAATCGTCGCCAAACTGCGGGATGATGGCAAAATGCCCTCTTCCTTCATCGCCGACACCACCACCGCCAACGCTCAAGTTCGCAGCCTCTCCGAGACTGTCCGCTTAGACGCTCGCACCAAACTACTCAACCCCAAATGGTACGAGGGAATGCTCTCCCACGGCTACGAAGGCGTCCGCGAACTATCGAAACGCTTAGT
>JBJOOY010000116.1:0-2603 GCA_046051065.1 Cyanobacteriota bacterium | reverse complement strand
CCAGCGGGTTGCAAAATTAATCAGCCGATCGATCGCACTAACTGGAGTTAATTTACCACCAGCCGCTTCCAATTTTTCGACCAATTCTAAACCCAATGGAGTCAGTCGAAAACTATCAGTTAAACCTTGTCCATCTACTTCACGCCGCAACATCCCTACTCGAATCAACCAATTGGTAGCTGTCTCGACATTTAACTCCGAGAGCGGACGTTGGGTATATCCAGATTTAACACCTAAATCCCCAGCTAATTTGGGGACTGAAACACTTTCCCACCGCATCTTCGCAAATAGAGCTAAATTAAACGGCGCACAGCGCAGGGCTAATTCAGCCCGATCGATCGTTTTGACTGGATAGGAAATAATTTTGCCAGTAGGATAATTAGTAACCACGATCGCCATAATTTATCTAAATAATTGATTCTATTGTAGCGGGAAATTAAGTCGGAACAATTAGCTAAAATATTGAAGTCTGCCAAGCTAAATCCGATCGACTACTTGATAAATAGCACTGGTAATTGCGGTTAATTCTGCGGGTTGAATAATATAAGGTGGCATTGTATAGATCAGTCGTCCAAATGGACGCAACCATACCCCCGCATCGACAAAGCGTGGCTGCATCTCCTGCATATTCACTGGATCGTGCAATTCTACCACCCCGATCGCCCCCAATACCCGCACGTCTTTTACCGCCGCCAAACTCCGACAAGGTTCTAACTCGGCTGTGAGTTGGGATTCGATCGATCGAATTGTCACTTGCCAATCATAACTTTCCAGCAAGGTCAAATTTGCTAAAGCCACCGCACAGGCTAAAGGATTTGCCATAAATGTCGGTCCGTGCATAAATACCCCAGCTTCACCCGCTGCAAAAGTTTTACTAATCTCCTCCGTCGTCAGTGTGGCTGCTAGGGACATAAACCCTCCAGTTAGTGCTTTACCGACACACAGAATATCAGGACATACCGTCGCATGTTCGCAGGCAAACATTTTCCCCGTGCGACCAAAACCAGTGGCGATCTCATCTAGAATCAGCAAGACATCGTACTTCTTGCATAATGCCTTGGCTTGGCGCACGTATTCTGGATGATAAAAGCGCATTCCTCCAGCATTCTGTACTACAGGCTCAAAAATGGCGGCGGCGATGAGATCGTGGTTGTCTGCTAGCAATGCTGCAAAACTGTCAATATCTCGATCTTGCCAATCTCGATCGAATCCAATCTGTGGTGCCTCGGCGAAGTATTGCTGGGTTAAAATATTGCGAAACAGATGGTGCATTCCATTCACCGGATCGCAGGCTGACATCGCTGCAAAGGTGTCCCCATGATAGCCGTTACGAATCGTCAAAAAATGCTGTTTCTGCGGTGCACCGCGATTGTACCAGTACTGTACGGCCATTTTCATCGCTATCTCAACTGCGACCGAGCCGGAATCACAAAAAAAGACTTGCTGGAGTTCTGCGGGTGTAATGGCAATCAATTTCCGCGCTAAATCCACTGCTGGTTCGTGAGTCAGCCCGCCAAACATGATGTGTGACAGCCGATCGATTTGCGCGTGAGCAGCTTGGTTTAACTGAGGATGGTTATAACCATGAATACAAGTCCACCAAGAAGAGATGCCATCAATTAGCGATCGACCATCCATCAACTGAATATGTACGCCCTGAGCTGACTCTACGGGGAACACTGGTAACAGATTGGGCATGGCTGCATAAGGGTGCCAAACATGCAGGCGATCGAAATCGAGGAGTTGCTGTAAAGATGGCATCGAGCGTGAGGGTTGTTTGCGGCGGGTGGACGGGAATTTCATACATCCTAGAGAAAAGCCTCGATCGCTCAGACATGACTAATTCGAGTGTAATCTGTGTTCTAACTGGGAAAGCGAGACAGGTCTTCGAGTTATCAGTGTAGAATTTCGATGGGAATGCTGGAACAAGCACAGGATAAAGCCGCAGCTTTAGGGTTAAATAACATTTTAAAAATTAATATAATCACTATTATGCCATACGTTAACATCCAAATTACACAAGGAGCGACAAGAGCGCAAAAGGCTCAACTCGTTCAAGCCGTGACCGACTCACTTGTGAAAATTCTGGGGAAGAAACCCGAACATACACATATCGTCATTCAAGAAATTGCTGATGAAAATTGGGGATTCTCAGGTTTGCTAACGGATGACTGGAAAAAACAGCAAGCCCAATCGGATGATTGATAGCTTATCCTCGATCGTCACAATCAAGTCAAGATATGAGGATTTGTCAGCAGCATAGCAGGGTGTATCGGACGATCTCAGAACTTAGTATGCGATCGATCGTAAGCCGAAATAGCCGATCGAGGCTTGAGAGGAATTTTGCACAATGTTGTGACGGGTTAACAAATTTAGCAGATCTCCCTTTGACGAGCTTTATGGTCGCATTGCATTCTAAGGGCACCTTCCATGTAATAAGTTAGCATCCTCAATCTTTTCATCAAACATCAGACAAAACGGTAGCAATTATAAGTAGTGACATGAATATTCAATATACAAATTCAATTGAAAATATAAATTGGGAGAACGTAAGCAATATATTCAAAGTCGTCGGATGGGGAGAAAGACTTTCTGAAAATGTT
>JBJOOY010000115.1:0-8017 GCA_046051065.1 Cyanobacteriota bacterium | reverse complement strand
GTCTCTGAACCTTTTGTGGGTTCTAAGTTTACATCAATTATCAATCCTCGGTAGAGTGCTGTCATTCGGGCCAATTCCCGATTGCAAGGTCTGTAAGCTGTCTGAGTTCTGTATCTTCAGCATATAATTGAGCGTATAGTTCGGCAGATTCAACTAATTCCTGTTGCTCTAACTCTTGATGTAGTTTTTCGATCGCCATTCGCACGATCGAGCTTTTATCTTTAAAACCACGCTCTTTGAATTGTTCGAGAAAGTCAATGTGTGACTGCTCTAACGTGAATTTGACTTGGATCATGACGATTTGGTCTTTAATCCTATAGATGGTACTATTATAACTTACTAATATAGGGACTAAATCTAGGGGCTGTAGATCTGGGGCTAAATTCGATCTCGATCGAAAGTTAATTCTATCGATCGGTTAATTGCAATCGCTTTGCTACTGCTAGATCTGTTACTGGATAAATAGCTTCACTCGGTACGATTAATCGATCGAAATCCCAGGTATTTTGGTGTTGTGCGCGGACAAATTCTGAAATATCCTCGATCGAAATAATCCAATCTTTCGCATAGGCTGCGAGGGTATCGCCACGCAAACCCAATTGAATCGCTTTACGAACTAGTTTACCACCAGCCGGGCTGTGGTCTGGATCCCATTGCAGGCGGACATCGGAGTTCCGCATGGCACGTTTCCAGTCTTTTTCGCTAGAATAGAGATCGGATTCGTAGCCGGAACAGACAGCATTAGCTAAGATGAGGTCGAATGCAAATCGTTGAATTTTAATCGCCAACACTACCGTTTGTCCCTCTGTTTGCGCCCATCCACAGCGGTACATCATCCACAGGAAATTAGGTTTAATCCAGCTCATCCGCGTTAAGCTAAAAGATTCTCCACCAAAATATCCGTGAGTAGCGGCAAAGTTGCCAATTTCAGGGCGATAAGCCTGATAAACAATAATGCCCTCATCATCAAACTGCGCTATAATCTGACGACCGATTTTTGGCAGTTTGGTAATTTGTTCTGTGTAAGTAGTAGTAATAAGACACATGGATAAAAAATTTGAACTGATTGCTCCATTTAAACCTACTGGAGATCAACCTGGGGCGATCGAGAAACTCGTCACTGGGTTGCAATCTCAAGCACATTTTCAAACTTTACTCGGTGCTACAGGTACGGGTAAAACATTTACGATCGCAGCGACGATCGCTCAACACCAGAAACCGACATTAGTATTAGCGCATAATAAAACATTAGCTGCCCAATTGTGTAACGAATTGCGGCAATTTTTCCCACATAATGCGGTCGAATATTTTGTCTCTTATTATGACTATTATCAGCCAGAAGCTTATATAGCTGTTAGCGATACTTTTATCGAAAAAGCATCGGCAATTAATGAAGAAATCGATATGTTGCGACATTCTGCCACTCGATCGTTATTCGAGCAGCGCGATGTAATTGTGGTTGCTTCAATTAGTTGTATTTATGGATTGGGAACGCCAGCGGAATATCTAAAAGCGGCAATTCCGGTAAAAGTGGGGATGGAAATCGACCAGCGAGAAATGTTACGTCAATTAGTTTCCGTTCAATATAGTCGCAATGATATCGATTTAAAGCGCGGTAATTTTCGCGTTCGGGGTGATGTGGTGGAAATTGGCCCCGCTTATGAGGATCGGATCGTGCGAGTCGAGTTTTTTGGCGATGAAATTGAAGCAATTCGCTATGTAGATCCGGTAACTGGTGAGATTTTAAATACTATCGGTGGATTAAATATTTATCCTGCTCGTCACTTTGTTACGCCTGAAGATACTTTGGTGGATGCCTGTGATGATATCGATTTTGAGTTGAAACAACGGATTGTAGAATTAGAAACTAATGGCAAATTAATTGAGGCGCAACGCATCGACCAACGGACGCGATACGATCTGGAAATGCTGCGAGAAGTTGGTTTTTGTAATGGGGTGGAAAATTATTCTCGCCATTTAGCCAGACGCAAAGCTGGCGATCCGCCAGAATGTTTAGTCGATTATTTCCCCGATGATTGGTTGTTAGTAATCGATGAATCTCACGTGACCGTACCGCAGATTCGAGGAATGTATAATGGCGATCGAGCCAGAAAACAAGTGTTAATCGAGCACGGTTTTAGATTACCGAGTGCGGCGGATAATCGCCCATTAAAGGCTGAAGAATTTTGGGAGAAGGTGAATCAATGTATTTTCGTTTCGGCAACCCCTGGAGACTGGGAAATGGAAGTTTCTGAGGATAATGTCGCCCAGCAGGTAATTCGTCCGACGGGGGTAATCGATCCAGAAATATTAGTCCGTCCGACAGAGGGACAAGTAGATGATTTATTAGGGGAAATTCACAATCGAGTCAAGCACGAAGAACGAGTTTTAATTACGACGTTAACCAAACGGATGGCGGAGGATCTGACGGAATATTTTAACGAACGCAATGTGCGGGTGAAGTATCTCCATTCTGAGATTCAATCGATCGAACGGATTGAAATTATTCAAGGGTTGAGAAATGGTGAGTTCGATGTATTAATTGGCGTGAACTTATTACGGGAAGGATTGGATTTACCGGAAGTATCTTTAGTTGCAATTCTCGATGCAGATAAAGAGGGATTCTTACGATCGACTCGATCGCTAATTCAAACGATCGGTAGAGCCGCCCGGCATATCAAAGGTCAGGCGATTTTATATGCAGATAATCTGACCGATAGCATGATCGCGGCGATCGATGAAACGGAACGGCGGCGAGGAATTCAAATGGCACATAATCAAATAAATCAGATTACGCCAACCTCGATTGTTAAATCTGGTAGTAACTCCATCCTCCAATTTCTCGATCTCTCGCGTCGTTTAAATACTCAACAATTAGAAACAGTAATTGCTAATATCGACGAATTATCACTCGAGCAAATACCTGATGCGATCGTGCAATTAGAAGCAGAAATGAAAACAGCAGCAAAAGATTTAGAGTTTGAAAAAGCAGCAACATTACGCGATCGAATTAAACAATTACGCGGAAAATTAGTCGGGCATTCTTAATGAATATCGATCGGGTAAAGAGGTCGCGATCGCGATAATTATCTTAATCGATTCTGACGGGTACTTGCTGCTGTTGTAAATATTCTTTAATCTCAGCTACTGTCAGTTCCCCATAGTGTAGTAATGAAGCCAATAATGCGGCTTCAGCATGTCCTGCGGTAACAGCTTGATAAATATGTTCGCAGTTACCTGCACCGCCGGAAGCAATCACCGGAATCTGGACAGATGTAGCGATCGATCGAGTCAGATCGATGTCATATCCTGCCTTGGTGCCATCTGCATCCATACTAGTGACAAGTAACTCCCCTGCGCCTCTGTTAGTGACTTCCTGCGCCCAGGCGACAGCATCTAGACCAGTATTTTCCCGTCCGCCTTTGACGTAAACATCCCAACCTGGATTACTGGGATCGTGGCGGCGTTTGGCATCGATCGCCACTACAATACATTGATTGCCAAACCTGTCGCTAGCATCGTTAATTAAATTAGGATTGCGCACCGCCGCAGAATTAAGACTGACTTTATCCGCTCCCGCACGTAATAAGCTTTTGATATTTGCCAACGATTGAATTCCACCCCCGACGGTGAGGGGAATAAATACTTGTTCCGCAGTACGATAAACGACATCGATCATCGTATCGCGAGCTTCATGGCTGGCGGTAATATCTAGGAATACTAGTTCGTCTGCGCCAGCATCGTTGTAAATTTGGGCTAGTTCTACCGGATCTCCAGCATCTCTGAGTTCGACGAAGTTGATGCCTTTTACTACTCGTCCAGCTTTGACATCGAGGCAGGGTAAGATTCTTTTTGCTAGCATGTTTTATTTTTGATCGATCGCCAAGGTGAGCACTGCCCACCTTACTAGCCACTAAATTACAAAGGTCGATAAGTTCGATAATTAATACTGGGGAAAATATTATCCATTGTTTCGATTTTTTCCAGCCAGCCGCTATCGACTTTGCCGTCTCTGAGTTCTTCATAAAGTTTGTGGAATCGGACGAGGTGAGATCGAGTGCGACGGATTGCATATGGCACCATCGTGCCCGTCCGCATGATAAACGCCCAGTCGGAAGATTGTGCTAGTAATAATTCCCGCGCGGCTTGATTGAGTGCCCGCCACTGCAATTCATCAGCTGGTTCCATCCGTGCTAAATCGATCATCCGTTCGGCGGCTTTGTGTAGGTGCGGATATACCCAGGCATTAGTTTCATTCAACCAATACTCATGGAAACCCTTATAGCCCCAACTGGATTGGGACGGACGACAGACTTGTTGCGTCGGTTCGGCGCGGAGGTAGTCCGCCAGATGTGTCATCTGATAGGTTTGTTGATCGTGCCATGACTTGCGGAAGAAGAAGTCGATGAACCAAGGGCCTTCATACCACCAGTGGCCGAATAATTCGGCATCATAAGGTGATACTACCAACGGGGGTCTGTGCATCATCCCCGCGAGGTTTCCCACCTGTTGCTGGCGATTATACATGAAGTTAGCTGCATGATCTGCTGCTTTTTCTTTTGCCCAATAGGGATCGTAGAGTGCTTTTTCACCACCAGTTTTCGAGGTGATTTTGTGGTATTTAATCCCAATGTTTTTGCGCTGACCATTGGGCATGATGTACGGCTTGATATAGTCGTAATCAGCGTCCCAGCCTAAATCCTTGTAAAATTCGCGATATTCTGGCGCGCCAGGGTATCCAACCATCGACGACCATACTTGCTGGGAAGATTCTTGATCTCGACCGAATGCCGCAACTCCAGTTTCGGTAAAGATGGGGGCATAGTTGCCATATTTAGGCCGGGGACGGGCATACATGATGCCATGTCCATCGGTGAGGAAGTATCTCAAGCCAGCATCAGCGAGCATCCGCTCTAAGCCTTCATAGTAGGCACATTCTGGCAGCCAAATTCCTTTAGGTGGACGACCGAAGTTTTCTTCGTAATGTTCGCAAGCGACACGAATCTGAGACCACACAGCTTCGGGGTACATTTTCATCAACGGTAAATAACCGTGAGTTGCCCCGCAGGTAATGATTTCGAGGTTGTTGCTGTCTAGGAATCCTTTGAACGCGCCGATTAAATCTCGATCGTGTCGTTCCCAAGTTTTACGTATTGCCGCAAATTCTTTGACATAATACTCGGCTAAGTACTTGATGTGCCCATTGTGTTCGTTCGATTCGACTTCTTTGAGAGCTAGTTCTTCTAATTTGGCGAGATGTTCGTCATAGCGATCTTGGAGGAGGGGATCTCGCAACATTGACACCAGTGGGGGTGTCATACTCATGGTGATTTTAAAGTCGATCCCGTCCCGTTTTAATCCCTCAAAAACGTGGAGTAGGGGAATATACGTCTCAGTGATGGCTTCATACAGCCATTCTTCTTCGAGAACGAAATCGCTTTCAGGGTGACGAACGAACGGGAGATGAGCGTGTAGGACTAACGCAACATAACCGAGTGGAGTACTCATAGGATAGGGATAGCGTGTGATGGTAGCAGATAGCAAGGCACTATCGTTAATCATATCTTAAGCTTTGCTTGCTCTTCTGTTTGTTATTGGTTATGTGCTATTTATGGCTCTAATGGGGGAAAATGCATATGGATCGACATCTTCAAAAACGTGAGTAATCGCTCCATCTGGTCTTAATTGTGACAATTTCTCAAAAAATGTAAAGTTTTTGTTAACAAAGTCTAAATCTCAGTTCATACTAATATTTTGGTTACAACCTAAAAGCTCCATAATTATCCAAACTTAAGCTTTCGATTCTCCTCACGGAGAGGCCCCAGCCAACGAGAATGAATGTCAACAGATCGTTTACCAGCCAGTAATTCCCCAGCTTCACTACAGCTATTGCTGTTCCTCGACGAGCGCATGGCTAGTCACGTCCAAAATCAGGAAATTTGTGACAAGCTATCCAATCTCGATCGAGAGCGATCTTTTGAACTCCAAATTGTCGATGTCAGCAAGCAACCCGATTTAGCAGAGCATTATCGGGTCATTGCCACACCAGCATTAGTCAAGCTCTATCCACCACCGCGCCAGATTCTGGCGGGGAGCAATCTCCTCGATCAAATTGATAACTGGTGGGAACGTTGGCAAGGAGATATTGCCAATGTTAAGGAAGATTTTTCATCTAATTATGGTCGATATCCAGATATTTCAGATCCGGTGGAGCGTCCGAAAGAACGGGTGATTCTGAACGATTCGATCGGTTATGTCAGCAATTTAATTAAGTTAACTGATGAAGTTTTTACGCTCAAACAAGAGAAGGAAGAGTTACTCGATCGGTTGAAATTTCAGGATCGGGCAATTGCAATTTTAGCTCACGATCTCAGAAATCCACTTACGGCTGCGGCTTTAGCGGTGGAAACGTTGGAAATCATTCACAATCCACTTGATTATCGAGCTAATGCTTTAGATCGAGGTACGATCGAAAAGTTGATTAAACGGGCACTGGTACAACTTCAATCTATCGATCGATTGGTTAATGATATTTTACAACCATTAGCAACTACTAATGAGTCTAATATCCGCCCCCAAAAACTCGATTTAATTGAACTAATTTTGGGAGTAATTTCTCGATTAGAGAATCAATTTCAGACTAAATTTCAAGCAGTTACGACCGATATTCCCCAGGATTTACCGCTGATTTATGGGGATGAAGATAAGTTACGGCAAGTGATAACTAATTTATTAGATAATGCGATTAAATATACACCCACTAATGGTCAAATTCATGTTAGTGCGCTGCATCGTACGGCTCAAACTATTCAGGTGAGTATTGCCGATAATGGATTAGGTATTCCTGAAGAAAATCAAAAACATATTTTTCAAGATCGATATCGACTCGATCGAGATCTATTACAATCAGGCTATGGTGTTGGTTTAGCTGTATGTCAGCAGATTGTCCGCGCTCACTACGGTCAAATTTGGGTCGAATCTGTACCGGGAAAAGGGAGTATTTTTCACTTTACATTGTTGGTATATCGATAAAATTATTAGTTATGAATTAAAGCCCTAAAGTTTTATCTGTTAATCCCCATTTTTTCAGAAGATCGATTGATTTTTGATATAGTACTTGATTTTCTTGTTGTCGAAATAGCCTAGCAGCTTGTTGCATATCAGAAATCGACCCCACACGATCTTCAAAATCATCTTGTTTTAAAATACCCCGATTATAATAAGCTGGAGCAAAATTTGGATTAATTTTAATGGCATGATTATAGTCCGCTAATTCCCCTTCAATATCTTTAAGTTCTTTTTTCAATCCACCTCGATTGCTGTAAGCAATAGCCAGATTAGGATCGAGTTTAATCGCGCGATCGTAATCAGCTAATGCTCCTTGGATATCTTTAAGATTATTTTGTTTGAGAGTACCGCGATTGATATAAGTTTTAACATTATGCGGATCGAGTTGGATCGCGCGATCGTAATCAGCCAATCCTCCTTGAATATCTTTCAGCTTATCTTCTTTCAATAGACCACGATTAGCATAAGCCTTTGCATAATTGAGGTCGAGTTGAATCGCATAATTATAGTCAGCTAATGCACCATGAATATCTTTGAGTCGATCTTCTCTTAAAAACCCCCGATTGAGATAAGACGGAGCAAAATTAGGATCGAGTTGAATAGCATGATTGTAGTCAACTAATGCACCTCGGATATCTTTGAGTTTATCTTGTTTTAAAGTACCACGACCATAGTAAGGTTTGGCATAGTTAGGTGTGATTTGGATCGATCGATTATAATCGGCTAATGCACCTCGAATATCATTGAGTTTATCTTGTTTTAACGTGCCACGATTATAGTAAGCTTTAGCAAAATCACGATCGATTTTAATAGCATGACTATAATCAGTTAAGGCTCCCTGAATATCTTTAAAATTATCTTGGAGTAGAGTACCTCGACCATAGTAAGCTTTAGCATAATTAGGGTCGAGTTGAATCGCCCGATTATAATCAGCCAATGCACCATGAAT
>JBJOOY010000114.1:0-7240 GCA_046051065.1 Cyanobacteriota bacterium | reverse complement strand
AATTAGCCACGATCGGGATTAACGAACGCACTTTAGTCATCGCCTATGATGATGCGCGATTTGCTTTTGCTGCTAGATTGTGGTGGTTGTTGCGCTATTACGGACACGATCGGGTGGCATTACTAGATGGTGGTTATCGTAATTGGCTCAACGCTGGTTACCCAGTCACTACCGATTTACCACAAACAGCTCAGCGCGGTAACTTTCAAGCTAAACCCCAGCCGGATTGGATTGTCGATCTTGCACAAGTCAAGGCGATTCAATCTTCATCCACACACTTACTCATCGATTCCCGCGAACCCGAGCGATATCTGGGCAAAAGCGAACCGATCGATCCTGTCGCCGGACATATCCCCAGTGCGGTCAATTATCCGTGGCAAGACGTGTCTACTCCAGAGGGTCATGTTTTAGCTATCGATCGACAACAACAACGTTGGGCGGCAATTTCACCGAATGTGCAGCCGATCGTTTATTGTGGTTCGGGTGTAACTGCTTGTGTCAATCTGTTGTCGCTACAACTTGCTGGCATCAACCATGCGAAGCTATATCCGGGCAGTTGGAGTGATTGGTGTTCTTATTCTTCAACATCCACATAATCGGCATAGCGTCGATCGATCGAGATGCTGACCCAATTCTATTAGTCTTTTGCTTTTGCACTGCGAGATTCTAGCCAAATTGGCCCGACAATTAAGGCGATCGCGATCGCTAAGGCTAACAGCGCAAACTTACTCACCCATCCCAGTAACTGCTCGAGCGAGACGACTTGCCCGACAAAAAATGCCAATGTTGTCATTACTACTGCCCAAGCAATTGCGCCAGCTAGGTTGATCGCCATAAATTGACCGAAAGGCATTTCCACCACACCAGCCATCGGACTAGTAAAAATCCGGATTAAAGCAATAAATCTACCAAAGAAAACTGCTTTAACAGAATTTTCACTAAATTTAGTCTTAATCTCTTCCAACTGCACTTCCTGAAGCCGAAAGATGCGGGCGACAGCGAGCATCAGACTCCAACCACCATATTTACCGACAAAGTAACCACAGATACCCCCAATAAATGCCCCTGTTGCAGCAGCAGCCAGAACAATCCAGTAATTTAGCTCTCCACTTCCTGCCAAAAAACCACCGACGATCGTAATGGTTTCACCAGGTAATGGAATCCCTAAATTTTCTAATAGAATGCCTACAAAGACAGCGAGATATCCGTATTGATTTGCCAGTTCCTGGACCGTCTCTAACGATAGGAATTCCATTTATATCCTGAAGCGACACAACTTTACAATTCTATATTAACTGATGAATGAGGTATAGGGGAGTGAATCGAGAATATTATTGCCGTTGAAATACGGTTGTGAAGATTGACATACTACCAACAAAGGGTATGTCAATCTACGGATTGGTAGAGCAGTTAAAGGGATTATGAATCGTGTTGGTCTATGATAGTGGTTTTCAACGATCGAAACGATACACCATACAGCTCTAAACTCAAAATTTTGTGTGAAAATTTACATCAATCGAGTCTTTTTTATCATAATTTACCAACAGTTACCAATATGCCAGAGCCTACATCAAGTCGTCCGATTCTCGGTGATTTTAGCAGCATCGTTTGTTTCAAGGCAGTAATCACTGGCATAGAAGAAGCTCTAGGTGAAAAAGCTACCGCTATTGCCCTGATTGCTGCTGGTCGTACTCGTGGCAAAAATTTAGCTAACGAGTTAGGTTTATCCGGTGCTACTAACGATTTAGATTTTATTGCAACTAAATTAAATGCTGCATTAGGTACTTCCGGTACTCGCTTAATGGCGATCGATAAAATCGTCCAAGAAGGCGACATTATTAAAGTTTATTGTTCCGAGACTATTTGTTCTGCTGGCGAACCCCAAGGCTCCCCACGCAAATGTACTTTCACTCTAGGTGCGGTTTGGGGCGCACTCACTGAAATCACGGGCAAAAAGCTCCACGGTCTCCACACTGATTCTGTTTTACGTGGTGGTACTCATGACGTGTTTGAATTTACGCCTGTTAACTAATCTTGACAGGATATAATATATCGATCTAATTACTAACCTAATCTAAATCAAGCATACCGAGGAAATTATGGGTGTAAGCGCAATTGCTGGAATTTTACAGAGCTTTGTATCGAGTACTGCAGACGTCCAAGGTGCAGCCTTGGTATCTCCAGATGGCTTACCGCTAGCCTCTAGTCTCCCTGGTACCATGGACGAAGAACGGACTTCGGCAATGTCTGCGGCGATGCTCTCCCTCGGTGAACGGATCGGACAAGAATTAGCTCGTGGTAACGTTGAGAAAGTGATGGTTGAAGGTGACAATGGTTACGGCATTCTGATCGGCTGTGGTGAAGATGCTGTTCTCCTCGTCTTGGCTAGCAAATCTGCTAAACAAGGTTTATTAATGTTAGATATCAAGCGTTCGGTCGCTGAAATCAGAGCAGCACTTAGATAATTAGCTAGCTACATAGTTTACTTATCGATCTGGTCGAGCTTATTTTAGGAGGATGATAATGACACTTGCCGGATATTTATCAGAATATTCATTGGCAGAAATTTTTAATTTTGTTCATAAAGGTAATTGTACTGGATTACTCTCGATCTCCCCAGATCGCAATTCAGTTCTGGCGCCTAATCATCCACACTACTTATGGTTTGAAAGTGGTCGGATTGTAGCTGTCACCTCTGGACTAGATGGAAAAGGTCTGCTGAGAACTATCAGCCAGCGAAAATTAATGTCTCCAGCACAACTACAACTGCTAGAGCTGTTAATGACACAACTGCCGCAACCACTAGGTATTTATCTCAAATCGCGTGGTTTATTTGACATCGACTTATTGGGAAATGCTATCCATGAGATTCCACAACCATTAGGTATCTATCTCAAATCTTATGGGTTATTAGATGCCGATCAGTTGAGATTATTGTTTAATTCTCAGACTGTCACAACTGCTTGTAAAATAGCTGAACTTCACAATGGGAAGTTTCGATTCGAGCATAACAAAAGACCCTTAAATGCTGAAATGACGGGAATCAGCCTGACTGCTCAAGAAATAGGATTATTAGGGTTGCGAGTATTAAAAGATTGGAGCGGATTGAGTGCCAAGTTACCAGATCCGGCATATGCCATCCAACGGCAATCTTCACAACAACCGAATGTGAAACTCGATCGAAAAGAACTACAGTTATGGAAATTAGCAGATGGCAAAACAACGTTAACTAAATTAGCTGGAAAAATGAAATTATCGATCGAATCGATCCAGCAGATTAGCTTTCGATTGATTTCGTTTAACTTGATTCAAGAAATCCCGATCGAACAATTAGAATTAGTTAGTGCAGATCTATCTGTATCTGTCCGCAATCCTACTTCTAAAAATACACCAGTTTCCAGTTCTTTCTTGGGTAATTTAAAGAATTTTCTCAAAAAAGGAAGTTTTAAATCAACTAAATAGTTACTAGTACATCACTTAGGGTTATTCCGCACAAAGGATAGATAAAATATGGAAATTATGCGGTTAGTAGTTACGGGAACGGTAGGCGCTGGCAAAAGTACATTTATTCGATCGGTCAGTGAGATTGCCGTTGTCGATACCGATCGTAAAGCTACCGATGAAGTGGCCGCACTCAAAGAAAGTACGACTGTTTCGATGGATTTTGGTACCCTCCAATTCGGCGAAGAAATGGCATTACATATTTATGGTACTCCTGGTCAGATTAGATTTGACTTTATGTGGGAAATCTTAATCGAACGCGCTCATGCTTATATTTTACTAGTTGCCGCGCATCGACCGAAAGAGTTTCATCAGGCGCGCCGAATTATGAATTTTATGAATCAGCGAGCGCAGATTCCAATGATTATTGGGATTACTCACAGTGATTGTGACGGAGCTTGGAGTAATGAAGATGTAATGGTAGCTTTAGGTTATCAAAATGATGCTCAGCGACCACCAGTTGTATTAGTAAATGCCGAAGAAGAAGAATCGGTAGTTGGGTCGTTGATGGCTCTAGTGGAACACTATATGGCAGTTAATAATATTGAGGATGCAGTGGTCATTGCTTAGTGAATAATTGCAGGGATAAATAAATATTGATCGCTAATAACAGAGCAATATTTAGCATTAGTTATAACTTCAGCCGATCGATCTATTTTGATCGATCGGCTAATTAGTAGCATATGGAACATATGATAGAAGATCTATAAATTATCTAGAGATCGATCTAAATCGATACTAACTAGATACCCTAATGACCGGATAATCAGTTGGGTAAATTTACTGGCGATCGCAATCATCATTCTAGGATCTAGATCCGGTCACCGATTCACTGATAAAGTGGTAGCCGATGATATCCACAAGATTGAGAAAATGACGACACCACAAGATTTGATGAAGCAGGAAGTTGGTAAGGCTGCGGCGGCGCGGGTAAAATCTAACTCGATCGTTGGTTTAGGGACAGGTTCGACTACAGCTTTTGCGATCGAGTATATCGGCAAACGCCTTGCTGCTGGCGAAATTACTAATATTAAAGGAATTCCCACATCCTTCCAAGCCCGAGTGTTAGCCAAGCAGTTTGGGATCCCCTTAACTACTCTAGATGAAGTCGATCGGATCGACATTGCGATCGATGGTGCGGATGAAGTCGATCCTCAGAAAAACCTGATTAAAGGTGGTGGAGCCGCTCACACTCAAGAAAAAGTCATCGACGCTCTAGCCGAGCAGTTTATCGTGGTGGTCGATAATACTAAACTAGTCGATAAACTCGGTTCTACCTTCCTGCTCCCGGTTGAAGTCATCCCGATGGCGGTAACTCCCGTCATGCAAGCGATCGCCAAACTCGGCGGTAAACCTCAACTACGAATGGGTGTTAAAAAAGCTGGCCCTGTAGTTACAGATCAGGGCAATTTAGTCATTGATGTCAAGTTTGATGATATTCCCAATCCCGGCGAACTAGAAAAGACACTCAATAATATTCCAGGTGTCTTGGAGAATGGATTGTTTGTTGGTGTAACTGACTTGGTGTTAGTCGGTGAAGTCCAAGGCGATCGAGTAATTATCAAAGAGCTGTAATGTAATACGGCTCTCCTGAATTATCGCAGCCAAAACCTGATACCGGAGGAGGGAAAAAGTGTAGCTGTCGTTACACTTTTTCCCAAATTTCAGGGAAGATCCCTTTTGCTAAGCAAATAACAAGTTATTCGTAAGTTTTTTTACCACTAAATTTAAGAGTCGCAGGTTCGGGATTGCTACCGATGGGGCGATCGTTTTTACCTGCATATTCCCGTCCAGCATTAACTTTCTCAGGAAATACACCATCATTGGGATGAAGTAACGTTGTGTCACCGTTGGGAGTGACGCGGTAAATTTTATAGTTAGTGATTTTGAATTTCGATCGCAGTTGCGTGCCAAGCGCAAGACACTGTTCTTTCCGCGCCATGTATAGGAGGTTGTCCCCAGATGCCATTGTAGCTGCGCCACCAGTAGTCATTTCAAATACTTGTTCCTTAGGACTATTCCAAGTAATTCCGTATTTTTCTTCTACATCGGCTTTGCTGAGTAAACCGCCAGTGCTACCACCAAAAATCGGTGTTTTGCCAGTTAGTTTTTCTGCCATAAAACTGCTTATTGTAGGATTTTAGGCTATCGTACCACTCCGTTTGAGCGCGATCGTCATCTTGTCAAGAACTGTAACAGTCTTAGAAATCATGAGTTATGAATTATGGCTAGAATAGTTTTGATAGCGATTTACCCATTCAGCTCAATTTCATGACGACTATACATCCTGCTGCGATTTCCTTGATGGTTGCTCCTGCTGTGGTGATGCGGGGACGACAGGCGATCGAATCGGCGATCGAGAGTATTGTTAAGTTAGGTCAGCGTCCGCTGATTATTGGTGGAGAGCAGAGTCTGAGCCTGAGTCAATTGCAGGTATTAAACACTCAATCGGCATTGACGATCGAGCGAGTGCAATATAGTCCCGATTGTTGTGAGAGTAGTCTCGATCGACTTGATCGGGCAGTATCGGCACATCAAGCCGATCTGATTATCGGCATCGGTGGGGGTAAATGTCTAGATACGGCAAAATTATTAGCCCATCGCTGTCAATTACCTGTGGTGACGATTCCCACTACCGCAGCTACCTGTGCTGCGTGGACGGCATTGTCGAATATTTATTCCGAGACAGGGGCATTTCTCTACGATGTCAGTTTGCCCAAATGTCCGGATTTGCTGATTTTAGATTACAGCATCATCGCGACTGCGCCACAACGGATGCTAGTAGCGGGCATTGGCGATGCGATCGCTAAATGGTACGAGGCTTCAGTCAGTAGCGGACAATCATCCCAAACTTTACTAATTGCCGCCGTCCAACAGGCCCGCATCCTCAGAGATATTTTATTCCAAAAATCGATTGGTGCGTTAGAACATCCTGGTGGAGAAGACTGGCAAGAAGTGGTCGATGCAACCATTCTCCTCGCAGGTGTAATTGGTGGGTTAGGTGGTGCCCAATGTCGCACTGTAGCCGCCCATGCCGTCCATAATGGTCTGACACACCTACCAGGCAGTCACCACGCCCTCCACGGCGAAAAAGTGGCATATGGGATTTTAGTCCAATTGCGATTGGAAGAAATGCTCCAAGGCAATCGGTTAGCAGCAGTGGCAAGACAACAATTACTCGATTTTTATACAGCGATCGGGCTACCAAAAACTTTAGCAGATTTGGGGTTGAGTGAAATTACGCTTGCTCAATTACACCACGCGGCACATCTAGCTTGTCAACCCGATTCAGATTTGCATCGTTTACCCTTTACTGTTGTGCCAGAACAATTAGCTGCAGCGATGCTATCAACCACAATTATTGAGGGAGGCGCAGAAATTGAGCTTCAGCGGACAGTGAACATTGAACAATGTACCTCACTGGAGATAGAAACACTAAATCAATAACTTCACTGTAATACAAAGTATAATTACGAGGGCTAAATAGTTGATGACGACTGCTGGCCTAATTTTGGCTCTGTACCTGCCATAAGCCGATCGATATTCTTGCGATGCAGCCAGGTTACATAAATACCGCCAACGATCGCGAACATAATTGATGGCATGGATCGATCGAACACTAGCATCCAAACTGTAACAGACATAGCTCCGGCGATCGAGCTAATCGAGACAATCCGACTAATTGCGATCGAAATTGCAAATACGGCAATCGTGGCTAAGCCAACTTGCCACGACATCG
>JBJOOY010000113.1:0-2936 GCA_046051065.1 Cyanobacteriota bacterium | reverse complement strand
CTTCTTTCACATAATCGATCGCCCGAAGTTGTTCACTCCCTGCTTCTTGCAAATCTTCCGAATGTTGATCGAAATAACCGATATGAATTGTCGTCCCGATCTCCACAGTGCCGTTGTCTGGTTCGATTCTGCCCGTACAGATATCCATCAGTGTCGATTTGCCCGTCCCATTTTCGCCAATAATTCCAATTCGATCGTCTGGGGAAAATTCATAAGTGAAATCTGTAATTAACTGGCGATCGTCATAGCCTTTAGATACACCAATTACTTCGATTACTTTCTTGCCAATCCGCCGCGTAGGTGTTGAAATATCGACCTTGCCAGTTACCTGCTTAAATTCTTTTTCCTGGAGATCCTCTGCTCGTCCGATTCGGGCTTTTTGTTTGGTACTGCGGGCTTTTGCCCCACGTTGCAACCAAGCTAATTCACGACGCAGGAGTCCAGCATGTTTTTTCTGAGAGCTAACTGCTGATTCTTCCTCTAAAGCCTTTTTCTCTAAATAGTAACTATAGTTACCACTGTAAGTATAAATATCACCACGATCGATCTCAATAATGCGATTAGTTACTTTATCCAAGAAATACCGATCGTGGGTAATTAATAAAATTGCCCCGCGATATCGACTTAAATACTCCTGCAACCACTCAACTGAAATAGCATCTAAATGGTTTGTCGGTTCGTCCATTAATAAGGCATCCGGTTCGGATAATAATGCCGCAGCCAGGGCAATTCGCTTGCGATATCCACCTGATAAATCGCCGACTTTTGCCTCAAAGTCAAGGATGCCTAACTTAGTTAAAATAATCTTAGCTTTAGTCTCTAATTCCCAAGCATTTACGGCATCCATTCGCTGCATAATGGCGGATAATTTGCCTAATAATTCGGTAGATTCATGATTTTCTGGATGGGCTAACTGCTCAGATACAATCTCATAATCGCGGACTAATTGCATCTGTTCGCCGCTGTCAGCAAATACCTGTTCTAATACCGTCCGCTTACCATCCATCTCTGGCTGTTGAGGGAGATAAATAGTCGTCACGCCAGGATTGACTAAAATCTGTCCGCCATCGATCGGTTCTAATCCCGCAATCATCTTGAGTAAGGTGGATTTTCCCGATCCATTCATGCCGATCAAACCAACTTTATCCGCAGCATCTAAGCTAAACGAACCGTCTTTGAGAATCTCTTTGATTCCAAAGTCTTTTTTAACTGATTGCAGCGTAAAAATAGTCATAAATACAGATTAAATTAATCGCCCAGACGCAAAGAAATACAAGTCTCGGGAGAACTCCTATTTGATATTGTAAGCCGATCTCTGTGCCCTCTGTGCCTCTGTGGTTAAAAAAGCTGGGTGCGAGCACAGCTATCTATCGATCGCGTCTGCAAAATGTGTATGTACGAGCAGGTTATAGTTTGAACGGCTCTCCCGTAGTTATGGTGATAAGTTTAGCTGATTGAAATTATTGCTCAACGCCTCTTCAATACAGAAGCGCAGACACTGGAGCAGTTAGGTCGAGACAACGATCGAACTCCCTCTCTGTATGCTTATATGGTAGTTTATTGCGTTTAAATACCATTTTTAATTATTCCCTTGAGCAAATTTTCCTTGACCATAGATTGACGCAAAACCTCTATCAGCATCTCTTGTAAGCTCAGTAGGTCGAGATCATTAACCTGTTTTTTGTAAACTCTTAAATTAAATTCTTGCTCAAAACTCAGCGCGATCGAAATATTCATAATCAATAGTTGTGTTGTAAGTGTATTAAATTCAAATCCGAATAAAAACTTGTAAATGTTAAGATTTGGATTTGAAAGTTGTAACCATCGATAATAATTATTACCTCAAACAAGTAGCTGAGGATGAATTAGATCGTATCCTATTGCCTTGAGTTTTTGATTGTTTACCTGTAGGCTCTTCTGTTGCAGGCTTAACTTAGAAGTATCCCAGTTTGCGGGTGGTAAGTTATAGCGATCGCAGACACGTTCGATCTGTTCTTTAATCCTCATCTGACTATCATCAACCAGATTATAAATTCCGTCTAAGCCATTCGATCGGGCAAATTCGATCGCGCCAATGATATCATCGCGATGAATCCAATTCACAAACCGATCGCCTTTTCCAGGCATCGTCATCCCCGCTAAACCACCAAACATTCTGACTAGCTCGCGATCGGGGCCATAAATTCCACCCAGTCGGAATACACAAACTTTTTGTCGATCGGTAGCTGCTTGCAAGATAATTTGTTCGGCTTCATAAATTATCTGACTTTTATACTCTGGTGGATCGATGGGAGTAGTCTCATTTACCCATTCGCCTTGCCGATCACCATAAACAGAACAGCTACTCAAATAAATAACTTGTTTGACCTGCGGATTTTGGCTCAAAGCGAGAACTAAATTTTTAGCAGTGTCGAGATAAGTAGTCTCATAAGTCGCTGCATTTGCCTCCTGGGAACCAGATGGGGCAACACTCACTACTAAAGTATTTTGACCTTGGAGAAGTGAATGCACTGCCTGAAAGTTATTCCCATTCATCACAACTACCTTAGAGATAGCTTCTGCAAGTAAAAATTCTCGCTCTCGGCTGGTGGTTGTACCTGTGACAAAGTGCCCTTGTTCCTGCCAATGATCGGCTAAGGCAGTGCCAACATAGCCACAACCAAGGATCGCAATATTCTCAAATAGCGGGTGACGTTCGGCTTGCTGGCTAATCAGTTGTTGCAGCAGATTCATATCGATCGCTGGACTGTTCTCGTTAAAAGGATTACTTTTGTCAGTAGGATTGAACATGATTTTATTTACGATCGAGGACAGTTGGAATCTCACCTAGAAATTCTGTGTTTAATATTGACTTTTTGGAGCGGCTACACCAAATTTGGTGTCACCTCTCCTATGAAAAATATTTATTATCCGCGATCCTATTTAACGACAACAGG
>JBJOOY010000112.1:0-9776 GCA_046051065.1 Cyanobacteriota bacterium | reverse complement strand
TGAGTAAATAGTGGCTAGTGGCTAGTGGTTGGTGGTTTTGTGAGTAGAGAATTTCCATTCTTTACTACTTATACCAAATCCGATTCATACAAACTTCTTATTAATAGCACAATCCTGTCGCCCTCACCCCGCCAGAGCCTGCGGCTCTGGCGGGGTGAGGGCAGGGTTAGTCGGTTTTACAAACTGGATTTGGTATTACATCCCTGAAAAAGCAGACTTAATAGTCTGCTTTTTCATTCACTGTCCACTGTCCCCTGTCCCCTGTCCCCTGACATCTATCCCAAATTTAGAGAATTGACAGGTACCTGTTCCCAGGATGTAACCGTTCGCAGGCTGGCAATCCAACCGAGTTGCTTTTGCTCCTCAGTCAGATGTTGTTTAAAAGACTCATGACATTCTCTAGCCATTCTCTCGTTACAAGAAGCGATACACGCATGCATTAAGCCGCCTGGATCTAATTGTTCGTTTACCCAGATTGTTAGCATCAAACTTTTGCCTCTCGATCGTACTCATAGCTATTAGTATTGACTGCTAGACCAGGAGATTTCAAGCTAGAGTTAAAATACATTCATAAGGCTCTCCTGGGTTTATGGGGAAAAATGTAGCGAAAGCGGAATTTTGCCCATCTACTCAATTTTAACTTTCACCTAATTTTTACTGAAGATTGGCTGAAATTTTACTGCCAAAAGTCAGACAGAAAGAGATGAAACCATTGCACGCCAGAAGTTTTTACTGAAACCATTATCATGATAAGCTGGGCTGATTAAAATTAGCTTCGCCAATTTCAATCAGCCAAACTTATCACCATAACTACGGGAGAGCCCTTAAATTCCATGCATTTAATTTTATATAGTAAAGTAGGCTGTCATCTGTGCGAAGGCTTGCAAGAAAAGTTGGCGCAAATTGAAGAGTTAGATCTTCAGTTAGAAATTAGAGAAATTACGGCCAATCCCGATTGGTTCGATCGATATCAATACGAGATCCCTGTATTATATTTACAAGTCGATGGGGTCGAAAAACTCATCCCACGCTTCTCTCCCCGTGCGAGTGTGCCGCATGTGCAGCAAATGTTACAGCAATACTCGAACGGCTTGCCGTCTGCGACAGCAATCGAACACGGGTAAAACTTAAATCCCACCCACCTGATTTCCATTGTATCTACCCTCGATCGATCTATGAAACTACGCGAACTTCTAGCCCATAGTCAAATTAACCATTCTAGCGAGCATCCAAATTTAGACTTAGAAGTAACTGGCTTAAAGACTAACTCCCATGCTTGCATGGCTGGGGATTTATTTATTGGGATGCCAGGAACGCGGGTTGATGGCGGCGAATTTTGGCAAGGCGCGCTTGCTGCGGGTGCAATTGGTGCTGTTATTTCACCAGCCGCTGCGAAGATTCATGCGCCCGCGCCAGCCGATTGTGTGGTAACAGGACCAGATCTGGTTGCAGCCTGTGCCGCGATCGCGGGAGCCTTTTACAATTATCCTGCCCGTACCCTCAAAATGGTCGGTGTCACTGGTACTAATGGTAAAACTACTACTACTCATATCATCGAGTATTTACTCGCTCAGGCAAATATTGCTACAGCCTTGCTCGGTACGCTCTACACCCGTTGGCAAGGCTATCAACAGACGGCGACTTATACTACGCCGTTTGCCGTCGATTTACAGCAACAACTCGATCGAGCCTTAACTGCTGGGAGTCAAGTCGCCCTAATGGAAGTCAGTTCCCACGCACTAGATCAGGGACGAGTGATGGGTTGTCCGTTTGAGGTCGGTGTATTTACTAACCTCACTCAGGATCACTTAGATTATCACGAAAATATGGAAAATTATTTCCAGGCGAAAGCCCGATTATTTACTGCTGAGTATCTCACCGGACGGGCGATCGTTAATTTGGATGATGAGTATGGCAAAAGATTAATTGGTCAAGTTCCGGCCGATCGGGTTTGGAGCTACAGTACGATCGATCCAACTGCGGATCTGTGGACGAGTGAGTTAGAGTATCAACAAACTGGTGTCACAGGTAAACTCCATACACCCCAGGGTGAAATCTCCTTCCAGTCCCCACTAGTGGGCGACTACAACCTCGAAAATCTCCTCGCCGCAATTGGGACAGCGTTACACCTCGGCATGGGGTTAGAGGCGATCATCGCGGCAGTGGCTAGCTTCCCTGGCGTACCCGGACGGATGGAACGGGTGCAAATATCGCCCCAACAGGACATCACGACGATCGTTGATTATGCCCATACGCCCGATAGTCTAGAAAGTTTACTGACAGCCGCCCGTCCGTTTATTACTGGTAAAGTGATTTGTGTATTCGGTTGTGGTGGCGATCGAGATCGCACCAAACGCCCGCAGATGGGTAAGATTGCTGCTGAACTTGCCGACCTGGTAATAGTAACATCTGACAATCCCCGTACCGAAGATCCCGCTGGGATTATCAAGGATGTAATGGCGGGAATTAGCCGCACCGCAGGGGTTGAAGTAATTGCCGATCGTGCCGCTGCGATCGCTCGTGCCATTGAGATCGCTCGATCGGGTGATGGTGTGCTAATTGCTGGCAAAGGACATGAAGATTATCAAATCTTGGGCACTGAAAAAATCCATTTTGACGATCGCGAACAAGCCCGGACTGCGCTAAGTGCTAAGTTTGGCTGTTAAGATTCTTTAAAAGACAACCTCACTGTGGCGATCGAAGTCAGAAAAGATAACCGATCTTCAATCCCCGATCCTGCTAAAATTAGACATACACAGCAGTAACTTGAGTACAAATGCGTATCCTGGCTCTTGTCCCTGGTGGAATTGGCGATCAGCTCCTCTTCTTCCCCACATTAGATAACCTCAGAGGGCGTTACCCAGAGGCAGAAATTGATGTAGTGGTCGAACCTCGATCGACTGCGGCATACCGCGTTTCCAAGTCTGTAGATAAAGTTATCCCCTTCGATTTTAAAGATGCCAACGGGCCTGCTGATTGGGGCAATCTGCTGGGGATATTTCGAGATCGAGAATACGATGCCGTGATGTCTTTGGGCAGGCGGTTGAGTGTTGGTTTTCTGCTGTGGCTAACTGGCATTCCAGTGCGAATCGGCTATGCTGCAGGTGCAGGGAAAATATTTCTCTCTAACCCC
This sequence comes from Cyanobacteriota bacterium, assembly GCA_046051065.1. Classification (GTDB taxonomy): domain Bacteria; phylum Cyanobacteriota; class Cyanobacteriia; order Cyanobacteriales; family Chamaesiphonaceae; genus Chamaesiphon. The sequence goes on along the minus strand of JBJOOY010000112.1, from coordinate 6,643 downwards.
ATTGCTTTGAATTTAGACCAATATGCAGCGTGCATGTTTCACGATCTGCTCCAAGGTTTGGGCATTAAAGATCCTTGCCCAGATTTGGCAATTAATGTCCCCAAAACCGATATTAATTGGGCAGAAGCCGAGCAGCAGCGATTGGGGATTAAGGATAGTGGTTACATCCTGATTCACTGCGGTGCGAGCAAACCAACTCCCAGCCTAGATATTGGCAGGATTTATCCAGTCAAACAGTGGCAACAAATTATCAAAGATTTGCAAGCCCGCAAACCCGATTTACCTGTGGTGTTAATCGAAGATCCCGATGATAGCGAATTGGCAAAAGCGTTATCAGCCGTTTGTCCTGAGGTTAAAGTCATTAATCCGACTGATATCGGCAAACTCGCTGCCACGATCGCAGGTGCTAATCTGATGCTATGTACAAATAGTGGCCCGATGCACCTCTCGGTAGCAGTCGGGACTTATACAATTGCCCTATTTGGCCCGAGTGACCCCAACAAACTCCTCCCAGCTAACGGCAGATCGATCGCGATTAAATCCCGCACTGGCAAAATCGCCGATATCCCACCATCGGATGTTTTAGAGAGAATTTGGAAAGGATAATCTCACAGTCTCGAAGTGTTCTATTCCTGGCCGCTGGAGATCTGGTTGCCAATAATTTTCAGCTTCAATTGATAAATAGAGGTCATGATTAGAATCGCTCTGTGCGTCGCAACTGCTGGCTAAAGAGCGGGTCAATTGTGTGGCTAGTACTCGGACATGTGGTTCCTGAATCATCGTGAGATGATTGGTCTTGGGAACTACATATACTTCTACTCCCCCGGTCGCAACTCGCTCCCAATTGAGTTGGGGAGTAGTTTCTAATGCTGGTAATTTTTCACCCGAGCAGAAGAGTACTACTTTGCCGGGATAAGTCGATCGAACTACATAACTACGCATGGCTCGATAGTTTGTCCAATATACATCGAGGCGGCCTAATGCTGGCAGCGATCGTTTGATGTAGCGGAGATATAATCGATGGGGTATTCTCAGTTTGCTCAGCGTGTGTCGCCGGATGCCATTACGGAGATAGTTGATCCGTGCGGATCGATCAAACCGCATAAATTTATTCACCCAGTTAAATTTTACCTGTAATCCAGTCTGAGGTAAAGTTCGATCGGTCACTGGATCGAGTTCAGCCAAAACTGGTGCGATCGTATCTAAGATCGCCAATAGTGCCGTTTCCTGTCCGAGCGCATGTAATTGGCGGGCAATTTCAAATGCGATTAAACCGCCAAAAGAAAACCCAATCAGATAATATGGGCCGATGGGCTGAACTTTCAAGATTTGATTCAGATAGTCAGTAGCCATTGCGGAGATTGTCGCAGTTGGTGCTTGTTTGCCATCTAAACCGCATGGCTGTAATCCATAGCACGATCGATCTACTGCGAGATGTTCGATTAATTTCCGATAAAACAGCAGATCCCCTGACACATCATGAATACAAAATAGCGGTAGTTGACTGGATGGACGTTGGTCGATCGTAACTAAAGATGGCCACGATCGATCGCCTGCTGTGCTCGATTGATCGATAATCACAGCTAACTCGGCAATCGTTTGATGCTCAAATAAAGTGGTTAATGGTAATGTTTGTCCCCAGGTTTTACCAATCTCGGCAAACAGGCTAACTGCTGATAGAGAATGACCGCCGAGGGCAAAGAAATTATCATAGACACTTACCTGTTCGAGATCTAAAACTTTAGTCCAAATTGCCACTAATTGCGCTTCAATTTCATTCCTAGCCGGAATATATTCCTGAGTGATAATTTTAGCTGTCAGATTTGGTGATGGCAAAGCAAGCCGATCAATTTTATTATTTGCATTGAGAGGGAGAACGTCGGTGAAGATAAACACAGCCGGAATTAAATAACTTGGTAACTTATTTTGTAAGAATTTAAATAAGCTCCGCTCTGAGATATTTTCTGCTGAATTCAGAACGATATAAGCGATCAAACTTTGTTCGATCTTTCGATCAGCTTGAGCCATTTCTTCCTGACTATATCGCGCGATTACAGCAACTTCTTTAACACTAGGATGCTCGCTTAATACCGCTTCACATTCGCCGAGTTCTACTCGATAACCTCTAATTTTGATCTGAGCATCTTTGCGACCCAAATGCATCAGACAGCCATCTGGCGACATTTGACCCAGATCGCCAGTGCGGTAGAGCCGCTGTTTACCACCAGTAGAATCGGGCATAAAAACTCGGGCATCTAGATCCGGTCTTTGCCAGTAACCTAGCGCTAGATATTCACTTTTAACCACAATTTCACCGATCGTATTATGATCTACTGGCATTCCTCGATCGTCGCATAGTAAAACTTCTGTATCTTCAGCAGCATAACCAACGGGAATAATATTAGTAGTTATTTGACTCGATCGATCGAGTGATAAATGTCGATAACCAGAAATTTCGGTACAGCCAATACTATTAATGAAGATACAATCTGCGGTAAAATGTTTTCGATATAGATCGTAATCTCGTTTAAAAACTGACTCTCCACCGATATGAATTAACCGCAGGTTGGGAAAAATATGCCGATCGGTTAAAGAATTAATAAAATGACGAAAAATCGTCGGAACTGAATGATAAATTGTAATTTCTCGATCGACGATCCAGTCTGCTAAAGTTGCTAACTCAATCTCTTTAAGATTAAATGGATAAACAGCCGCACCATTGAGTAAGGCAGTGAAAATATTATTAATTCCTCCGACATGGCAATGCGAACTAACTAGCAACACTCGATCTTCCACCCGCATGTGGCGAGTATTCGTCCAGCGCAGACAACTATGTAGTAAATTACGGTGGTTATTAACGACCCATTTGGGTTCGCCCGTGGATCCAGAAGTAGGTAGAATACAAGCAGTCGCATCTGGTGAAATGTTCAGATTCAGATTATCATCAGATAAACTGAGGTCTATTTCGTCTAAATTAACGATCGAGCAGCCTGGTGATAATAGCTGGTTGACTAAGGGTAAATGCCGATTATTAGTGACGATCGCATTTGCTTGACAAGTATTAAGAATATATTCAATCCGCTCTGATGGATAATCTGGATCGATCGGTACCCAACTTTTACCAGCTTTCAAAACTCCCAACATGGCAACTAAGATCGTTGCACCATGTTCGACCAAAATGGGAATCGGTGCATCGCCTTCACATCTTTGCGCCAGAATCGATCGTGCCAACCGATTAGCTGCTCGATTGAGCTGTTGGTATGTAAATTGATGTTGGTACGTTTTAACTGCTAAGGAATGAGGATATTGTTGGACTTGTCGTTCGAACCGACTGGAAATCGATTGTTCGATATCTTCCTGTTTAAATAAACACGAGATATTTTCTGGAGTAAAACAGCTATTTTTGGTATTGTTGATCATCGCCAAACACCATCACTTGGAAATAAATTGGGAAAACAGGGCTCGATCTCCTAAACCTGTTCTCGTTGTTAAATTGTTCCCCGTGTGACAATGATAATAACGGTGCTGCTGTTGTTGCCAAAAGTAATTCTAGGAGCCGATCAACATATAATACCAGAAGACTGACCCAGCTAGCCTCTAGCGATCGGCATCCGCCACCCTGTACCGAAAGCTCGATCGGTTATTTTCAAGCCTGGGGGAGCCTGACGGCGTTTGAATTCGGCGCGGTTGACGAGTTTTGTCACTTGATCGACAATATGTGGATCGTAACCGCTAGCGATTAGCTGTTCGGCGGCTTGATGTTCGCAGACGATCGCGTCTAAAATAGCATCTAGCAGCTCATAGGGTGGCAATGAATCTTGGTCTACTTGTCCGAGTTTCAATTCGGCACTAGGCGGCTTGCTGATGATATTGTGTGGGATAATTTCGCGTTCTCGATTCAACCAATTGCAGAGCGAATATACTCGCAGCTTAGGCACATCAGCGATAACTGCTAAACCACCATTCATATCGCCATAGAGGGTACAGTAACCTACCGCCATCTCGGATTTATTCCCAGTTGATAATAGTAAATGACCGAATTTATTCGAGATTGCCATTAATAAATTACCGCGAATTCGCGATTGGATATTCTCTTCCGCCAGTCCGAATTCAGTATCTTTAAATAACGGCTCTAATGTGCGATCGAATCCCTGCATCAGATCGCCGATGGGAATAGTTTCCGTCTTAATCCCTAAATTAGCAGCTACTGCGATCGCATCGGTGACAGAATGCTCCGAACTATAGGGCGAAGGCATTAATACGCCCAAAACTCGATCGGCACCCAACGCCTCCGCCGCAATCGCCGCCACCAAAGCAGAATCGATCCCGCCGCTCAAGCCGAGAATTACTTTTTGAAAACCACATTTGCGAATATAATCGCGCACACCTAATCTTAATGCCTGCCAAACTTCAGCATCCGAGCAATCGGGTAGTGGTTCAATTTTGCCAGGTTTTAAATCTTGTTTGACTTCATCAAATTCAACGATAATTAAGTCTCGATCGAATGCTTTCCCCCGACAAACTAGTTCGCCCTGCCGATCGAACCCCAAACTACAACCATCAAAAATTAAGTCGTCATTTGCCCCAATTTGATTGACATATAATACCGCTCGATCGTATTTAATCGCCGTATGTTTTAACATTGCTTCCCGCACCTGTTGTTTGTTCAGGCTATAGGGAGAGGCTGAGAGATTAATCGATAGATCGATATGTTGTTGGGCTAATTCGGCGATCGGATTAATTAAATAACTTGATTTGCCCCAAAATCCTTCATCATTCCAAAGATCTTCACAGACAGTCACCCCGATTTTAATGTCATCTAAAATGAAGTAATTAGCCTCACTACCAGGGGTAAAATAACGATTTTCATCAAACACATCATAGGTAGGTAACAGTCGCTTGTGGAAGATATTTTGGACTTTTCCGGCAGTTAGGAGGGCGATACTATTAAATAATGGTTTACCACCGGCGGCGAAGTTAGAATTAGGGGTAGCTAGTCCGATTAGCACATGTAGATCTGGCGGTAAATCCTGGGCTAGTTTGTCGAGTGTTTGCTGCATTTCGGTGATAAAATGAGCATTGAGCAATAAGTCTCTTGGTGGATAACCACAGAGGGAAAGTTCGGGGGTGAGGAGGAGTTTTACACCTTGGGTTGCTACTGTTTGAGCGGTTTTTAAAATTCGATCGGCGTTACCTTTTAAGTCACCGATGGTGGGATTGAGTTGGGCTAGAGCTATTTTCATAATGTTTTTTAACCGCATTTACATTGATAAATCTACAAGCATTGCTTTCTTCTGATGTGAAGCATATTGATAATAATTAAATATTTGATTATGGTAATTTGATGTTTACACAAACAATAGTGGTTTATCTTTCAATGGTGCAAATGCCACCGGATCGAAGCGATATAAACTAGCAGGTCTACCACTACCACGAGAAGCTTTCATCTCTGTTTCTTCGAGAAATTTGAGCTTGATCAGCCGATTGCGAAAATTGGAATAGTCGGAGAAGTTTTCGCCGAGAACGGTTGTATATAGTTGATAAATATCGCCAAGGGTAAATAGTTCTGGCAATACATCAAAGGCGATCGGACTGTATTCTAATTTATTGCGCAAGCGTTGATGTCCATATTCAATAATCTGTTGATGATCGAAAGCTAGATCGGGTAATTTATCGATCGGGTACCAAGCAATTCCGCCCACACCTGTCGCAATTAATTCAGCGGCTTCATATCTGACTAAGGCAAAATAACTGACAGATAAATATCGCACATCATATCGATCGGCTGCTTCGCGTGGATCGCGTCCTGGCCCACCAAAGGTGTATAGTTGTTCTAGATATAAATTATCAACCCGAATCTTTTCCGCTAAAATTCGATCGGCTGCTATTTCTAATGTTTCTCCCTGTCTGACTAAAGTACCTGGCAAACACCAATTACCTAAATAGGGTTCGTCGTGGCGCATGACTAATAATATTAACAGGCGATTTTGATGGGTATCGATCGAAAAGATCGCGTTATCTACTCCTACTTTAAAATCAGCAAGAATTTGTTTAGTCTGTGGCTGCTCGTCGGAATTCAACTGTTTTTTCACGTTACTTTCTAGCATAAAATCTATCTTCGCTCCTGTGCATCAATTCATTATTTACGCTTCATATAATCTCTGCGCTTGAATGTATCTAGCTACTGCGGGAGTCAGCCCTTGAATCGATGCACCAGTAGAATGATTCGATCGAACGATCGTCGAAGAAATAGCTGGTGTAGATAATGGCGCGATCGAGATCTGTGCGCCTAGATCTGTGAGAATTTCCAGACTATTCTGGGCAATTTCATTACCAGTACGCGGAACGATTAATAGTTTCACTTGGGCTAATAATTCTTTAACTCGATACCATGTAGGTAACTGAGCGAGCAAATCTGCACCGACAACCAGTACAAAATCAGCATTCTTCCAGATTTCTTGAGCAGTAATTAGCGACTCGATCGTCCGCTGACTACTTAAATTTGGATATACTTGGGCGTACTGACTAATTGAGGGCTTAATTTCTGAGATTAATAACTCTAGCATCTGGGATCTTTGAGCTAATGATGCACCATGTGTTTTAAATGGATTATCAGCCGCCCAAATTGCTACCCGATGTTGTG
>JBJOOY010000111.1:0-2801 GCA_046051065.1 Cyanobacteriota bacterium | reverse complement strand
TTAATCGTAATTAGGTTGAGTGTTTATTAGTCTGAATCGGTGTATTGAGCTTGCATATTGAGCTGATATATCTTCAGCCTAAATTCAGCTACTTGTCGGTCGTTGAGATTGAATTGAGCGATTGCAGCTACTTGCAATTGAGGATCGATGACTAGGCGATCTTTAACTGCGAAACGGAGGTAGTAAGCGATCGCACTTTCTACTTGTTTGTCGATATGTTCGGTCATGATTAATCCTCATCCCGATCGTCCTGATATTCCTTAGTGGCAACATCCAGATGCGAAAATACAGTAGTCATCGTCACCTCATCGATATTCGGGATATCGGACGACGGGATAAATTCGTTAAGAGCGATCGTTAGAGCTTCATCCAGATCGCTATCCTCGTGATTTTCGTAGTAGCAAGTAGCGTAACCAACGGCGGCTGAGAGTTCGCAGAATTGGAAAGTCATAATTTTGGTGATAATTTGGTGAGTAGGTGTTGCTGTCTTGCCTTGCCGTGTGCGACGGGAAACCCGTCGGTGGCAAGTCGCAATTCGTACGATGAGTGCATCGGCGTACTGAGTACCGTAATTGTGCTGAGGCGATCCAGTTGAAAAAGTGTGAAAGTAAAAACATGTTTTAGTTTGTTGCTTGCACAAGTTTTGCAATCAGCATCAATAAGCCCTCAAGCTGTACGTTCGTTGCGAGAACAAACATAGCTTGTGGGCTTTTTAACGTGCAACAGTAGATTTACTTACAGGGTATGTTCGGGCAAAAAAACACGCTCGGAACCAATAAGGTTCAAAGCGTGTCGGGGTGCGAAAGTGATACGGAGGTACCAGTACCATTTCTCACCATTTTCTCACCAATTATGTTCGATGCGTTGGTATGAATAGGTTAGGGCTATATCGCATTTTACTAGGGGTGAGGCTGAGATTACGGTATATGGGCGCGTAAAAATCCAAGGTACAGGAATCGAACCTGTCTAGAGCTTCCGCTCGCGGATTATGAGTCCGCTGCCTAAACCGATCGGCCAACCTTGGTGATATCAAGACTATTCTAACAGAGACTACAGCAAATTGACTGGCGATTGATCGATAATTCCAAGTCAAATTCACACTGTTTGGGAAATTTGCCAGTTTACGGGGATTGAATCTAAACAGGCACTTTGACCCCACCACGTAGACGGCTATTTAAAACACTGGTATTCGTATCGATCGCCTGTTCGACCACATTAGCAGCATAGTTCACGCCGCCTGCATTTTGAATAGCATCACATAATTTCGCGGCATTATCTCGATAAGACCGATCTTCCAACACCTGCTTAATTGCCAGCTTCAATCGGGGTACACTCAGTTTTGCCAACGGGACAACTTCACCAGCCCCAACTCTTGCTAACCTTGCTGCCATACCTGGTTGATCTGTTGTGATGGGAACGGCAACCATCGGCACGCCACTACTCAAGCAACTCAATGCCGTACTACCTGCATGCGTAATGACTAAATCAGCCCGCTTAATCAGTTGTTGATGCGGCGGGAATGGAACCACAAGTGGGTTGCCAGGGAAATTTGTCTGTGCTGGATCTGCGTGAGGATTTCCGAGTGAGATAACTAGCTGTACATCAAAATTTAAGCAAGCTTCGGCAATGCGATCGAAAATTTGCAAATTGTGGCTTTGCACCGTGCCAAGATTTGCATAAATTAAAGGCTTACCGTTTAGTTGCTCGAACGAGAAATGCTGTTTGTTTAAGGATACAGGCTCTATCTCTGCGGAATTTTTAAGTGGCCCTACATAATGAAACCAGGGTACGATTTGTTCGCGCGGAAAATCTAGTTCCTGCGGCAATTGAGCGATTTGAGCTATTTGCGAATACGCATCATTTCGTGTTTGGTGCAGTGGCAGATGCCATTTTTCTCTCTGCTCGTTCAACACGATTCGAATGGGGCGGGTGAGATAATTCATGAGAGCGGTACCTAATTGATTCCGCAGTTTCGCCCACCAAACATTTTTATAGCTCCAAGAAGTGAAATAAGGAGGGATTCCAGCTTCTGTATGAAGAGGTAATGCGTTGCAGACTGTAATAAAAGGTAACTTCATGTAGTCGGCAATGGTTCCTCCCGCAGTTGTAACTTGATCGACGAGCAGCAGGTCAATTCCAGCATTACGAATCGCCTCGGGAGCCTCACGAAACAACATAATCGCTTCCTGCTTGAAAAACTCGATGGCAAATTTCAAGCCTGCTAATCCGGTTAATTTCCCTAACCCAGCATACATAGTTTCGATACTGCCAGGCGGAAAGTCGCTAGCCCCAATTTCATAAAATTCTAAGGTAGACTGAGCAATTTTTTCTCTCACATCTGGCACGCCAAATAATGTAACTTTATGTCCGCGATGCAACAGTTCAGCGCCTAAATTGCACATCGGATTTAGATGCCCGATCGCGCCAGGACATAGAATACCAATATGAGACATATAGCTAAGTTGTTAAAAGAGCATACCGCTCAGTATAGAATAAATATTGTATTACCGTTATTAACTAGATAGTAAAATTACTTTAACTGTGTTAAAATTTAACAGTTATGCTAAGGGCACGTGGCTCAGTGGATAGAGCATCAGGTTCCGGTCCTGAGGATCGGGGGTTCGAATCCCTCCGTGCTCATATGTAATCGAAAAGCAGCAAAACTTAGCGTTCTTGCTGCTTTTTTTGATGAGAATGTTAGGAGTAGTACATTAAACAATGCCTAAGAGTCGATCGAGTTTACCTTGTCGATCGAGATCGTGGATGTCGTCACAACCACCAATATGCACATCATCGATAAA
>JBJOOY010000110.1:0-6966 GCA_046051065.1 Cyanobacteriota bacterium | reverse complement strand
AGCTTTTGATTCATCCACTCGTTATAATTCGCCATCATCGTGTAGTAGTTCATAATTTATCATGCCATCTGTAATTGTTGACAGTAAGAATCGCCTGACTGATTTAATCAAACGTTACCGCGATCGCGTGGACTATCTAGCGATTAGACTCGAAGAGTCAGAAGGGACAGATATCCTGATTCGTGGGGATAAAGTCGAAACGCTGAGCGAGGATTTAGCGATCGGCGGTCAAGTTCGCGCGTGTTACAAAGGTGGATGGGGTTTTGCCAGTTTCAATCAGCTAGAAACACTAGCAGAAAGAATCGAAGAAGCGATCGCGGCAGCAAGAATTGTAGGTGAAGATGAAACAATTTTAGCGCCGATCGAAATTATTCAGACTAATTGTAGCCTACCGCTATTTGGCAGCGATCCGCGTCAGATTCCGATCGCGAATAAGAAGGCGCTGTGCGAACATTATAATCTGATTTTACAGAGTACCGATCGGCGGATTGCCACGACTTCAGTGCGTTATGGCGATGCCAGTCAGCATGTTATTCTCGCCACTTCCGAAGGAACCTTGATCGAACAATCTTGGGTAGATATGGAGATTCGGTTCGCAGCCACTGCGAGAAATGGTGATACAGTCCAAACCGGACGGGAAACGCTTGGCTCACGCAAAGCTTATGAGGATTTAATTGGGTTAGATAGTCAGGTAGAAAGTGCCGCTCAACGTGCTGTAGCTGCTCTATTTCTGCCACCTGTGAAGGGTAATGCTTATACTGTAGTGATCGACCCAATTTTGAGTGGTTTATTCGTTCATGAGGCGTTTGGACACCTTTCAGAGGCAGATACGATGTATGAAAATCCCGATTTGTTGGAAGTAATGACGATGGGGCGGCGATTTGGTTGTAAGGAGTTACAAATATTTGATGGCGCAGCACCAGAAGGACATCGCGGGAGTTATTTGTATGATGATGAGGGTACGCCAGCCACGACGACGCAATTAATTGAGGATGGGGTGTTAGTCGGGCGATTGCATTCGCGGGAGACGGCTGGCAAATTAGATGAGGCGGCGACGGGTAATGCTCGGTGTCTCAATTATCATTATCCGCCGATCGTGCGCATGACGAATACTTGGATCGATCGAGGTAATACTCCAGTTGCAGATTTATTTGCCGATATCAAGGAGGGTGTCTATGCTCGCAATTGGTTGGGTGGAATGACCAATGGCGAAATGTTTACGTTTAGCGCAGGTGAAGCTTGGATGATTCGCAATGGCGAAATTGCCGAGCCAGTGCGGGATGTAACTCTATCGGGCAATGTGTTTAAAACTTTGGGGGATATTGAAGGGATTGGCAACGATTTCCATTGGGATGAATCCGGCGGCTGCGGGAAAGCTGGACAAGGTGGTTTAGCGGTTGGAGTTGGTGGCCCGAGTTTGCGGATTCGCGACGTGGTTGTCGGCGGAGAAGCGGAAGATTTGGATTAATGTCGCACACCCATAACGGCTATTTGTGGGTGGTGCAATATTTACCAGTACTACTCTCATCCCGCTGCTATGCATACATCACTCTGGGATCGCTAGGTTCGATCGTTGGCTTCGCCAACCGGAGGTAATCGTCGAGATTGATTCAGTTATCTTAAATACAGCAAAAATAGAGAGATATTCGCGCAAATGTCTCTCTATTGATAGATATTAATCGATCGCCTTAACAGCTAAAATTGCTAGATGAAGACTATCTACCAAATATCTTCATGAACATCACCCACTACAAAACGGTATGTAACTGCCAATGATTAACATTTTGCTAGTGGAAGATGATGAAGTTGATGTTATGAATGTGCATCGTGCATTGAAAAAAGGTCACATTACTAATCCTGTATACGTTGCTGGCAATGGGATCGAAGCCTTGGAAATGTTGCAAGACGAGCAACACCCGGCAACGTTTCCCCTCGAACGCCGTTTGATTTTACTCGATCTGAATATGCCAAAAATGAACGGGATTGAATTCCTGATCGAATTACGTGCCGATCCTAAGTTGAGACAAATACCCGTGGTTATCCTCACTACTTCTAATGAAGATTGTGACAAAGTGGTCGCTTACGATTTGGGAGTTGCTGGTTATCTGCTCAAGCCTGTTACCTTCGCCACATTTGTCGAAACAATGGCTACGTTAAATCAATACTGGGCGTTGTGTGAAATGCCCTAGCAGATGAGCTGCCTGAGAGTTCTCGAAGAAAGTGAGTAGGTGTCAGAGTTGGCAGGTAATAAATAGTACGAATGCGCGCAAACAAGATGGAATCCTCAGCATCTGCTGGCGATTTAAGCGAAGCAAAACAAGGCTGAGGATTTCTTAGGAGTAGAGGAAATCTGACAGACTCTGCTAATTAAGAAGCTAAATCTCTAGGCATGACTGTCACCAGCTTATCTTTGCCGTCACGAGAAATTTTAACTTGTAATCGCTGACTGACGTGGCTATTCTCCATTACATCCTGTAATTGTCCTGCATCGCGAATCAAATCACCATTGACTTCGAGAATTACGTCACCACGATGCATTCCGGCGATCGAGGCTGCTGTATTTGGCAACACTCTCACCACTAATACTCCATTAAGTGTGGGGATTTGAAAGGGTGCATTCGGATCGTTGTTATTCTCGGTAGCGATTTCTGGGGTTAATGTCACCATTTGTACGCCGAGATAAGGGTGAATGACTTTTTCACCCCGAGCTAATTGAGTAGAAATCTTTTTAGCTTTATTAATCGGAATTGCAAACCCAATGCCCATCGCATCAGCACGGATTGCAGTATTGATACCGATTACTTGTCCGTTTGCATCGAGTAAGGGGCCACCTGAATTACCAGGATTGATCGCTGCATCAGTTTGGATGAAATCAAGCCGTTTATCAGTCATCCCGACTGTGGCACTAGAACGCTTGAGGGTACTAACAATGCCCAGGGTGACAGTATTATCTAAGCCAAATGGATTACCGACCGCGATCGCCCAATCGCCGACTTTAACGAGATCTGAGTCACCTAATTCTACGCTCGGCAGATTTTTTGCCCCGCTGACTTTGACTACTGCCAAGTCTGTGACTGGATCGGCTCCTTGCACTTTGCCCAGGAGACTGCGCCCATCTTTGAGGATCACAGTTACTTTATCCGCTCGATCGACAACATGAGCGTTAGTTAAAATAATGCCATCTCGATCGATAATAAAGCCCGAACCCTGACCGCGCAATAATTGCTGCTGTGGCAAACCCGACATCGCTTCATCGCCAAAAAATGGATCGATCCGCCGTTTAATCGTCCGCTCGGTATCGATCCGGACTACTGCCGATCCCACTCGATCGACTGCCGTACTGACAAAACTACTCTCACTAGTTTTTTTAGTGGGCAGAGCCGACAAGGGTACTGCCGCCAGCACGGGCAGAGGGAGTAAAGTAGCAATTAGCAACGCAAATGCCACGATCGAATAGCCTAATCTTGACAGTTTCATAGTTCAGTCAGCGATTGATAGAGAATAATCCTACTCTCTATTGTGCCAATTTTTTTTACCATCAGAAAACAAAAGGGCAAAACAACATTGTTTGGCTCCTTTGTGTTACTAATAATTAACCACTTTTAAAACTAGCCGCTCATGAATCGAAAATTCAGTTAACCGCGACCACTTGGTGCATTATTGCGGGTGGGTGGTTTTTCTGGTGGGAGTGGTACGCTCATAATCGGACTAGGCTTACAGGGACAACCGACTCCCCCACCCGCAATTACCAAGAATTGGTTGAAACCGTTTGTCTTTGATGAAGTACCATCATTCCAACCGATTTTCACACCTTGGGTGCCTAAACCATTAACATCACTATCGAATGAAGCTAACTGTGCACCATTGCCATTTTTCTCCATCGTAGAGTAAGCCGTAGTGGCTGGCTTACCTTTAACTTTGGAATCTAAGTACAGCGCATAAGGAGTAGCATTCTTGAACGTAAATTCAGCATAAGGCTTCCTGACGGACTTACCCGCAGTACCGACTTTATTTTTCCCAGGCTTGTCTTGAGCGCGAGTTTCACTAATTAGTGGTGTTTTCTCACCAGTGGCAAGATTGACAATACCAAAGGTAGATTGTGCCGCGTTATTAGACTTCAGGAATTGAAATTCAATAATTGTATCTCGATCGAATTGAATCGTTTGGTTATTGAATTGTTCGGCGGCGCTCGCAGATGGTACTAAACTACCGATTGTGGCTGTAGCAATTGCCCCACAACCAATTAATAAGTTCCGAAATTTAGATATTTGTGTCATTTTTGCCTAACCTGTGGCCTGGATAATCAATAGTTGATAGTTGAAATGTTTGAAAACAATCCCTGTGAATGTTAAAGGCATTAAGCATAAATACAAATCTAGTTCACAGTGTTAATGCCAACGCCCTTAACTCACATCGATCGATTCGATTCGATGTAATATCTCTACCAAAGTGGGCTAGGCGCTTTCATGACGCTAGCTGTGGGAACTTCGTTTTTAGCTGATTCTAAAAACTGACGCGCCTGTGCGTTAGCCTTAGCCAATTCTGCCGCAGCTTCTGCTTCCGCAGCTTTAGCCGCAACTAATTCTGGTCGATCGCCTTTATTAGCTGTATCTTTATTGAGACAACCACAATCAGCTAAATCCCCAGCCTGACGGCTATAACGGACTGGCGCAGAGCTAGAAGCAGTAGGCTGAGCTGATTGCTCTTGGGCTAAGACTGCTGCTGCTCGCTCGTAATTATCCAAAGCAGCTTTGAATCTTGAACCAATAATACTGCCAGAAGAATTACTATTATTCGAGCCAGATGCGTTGCTGATATTAGTACCAGAGGCATTACTATTATTCGAGCCAGGTGCAGTGCCAACATTGCCACCAGTCGAATTACTATTATTCGTACCAGGAATGCCCGTTACACCGCCAGGTGCAGTGCCAACATTGCCGCCAGTCGAATTACTATTATTCGTCTGAGCGATGAGTAATGATTTGCCAGTCGTGGATGAGTTATGAGGGATTGAAAAGCGATTAGTTTGGTTGGCACTAACTGCTGGTACAAAGCTAGCAATTGAAGCAGTGAAAATTGCGCTATAGCCGACGATTGTTTTACGATATTTAGAGATTCTTAGCATGATAATTTAACCTTGCATGATGATTAATTATGGACGGTCGAAATGGTAATTGCCTAGTAACTTTCGCCTTTTGTCGTAGAGGATTGCAGTTAGAAGTTGAAAGCCACACTTGCACCCAAGATAAATCTGGCACCCTTTCCATCTCCAGCTCCAGCAATATCGCGAAAGGCAGGGGTGATGACTAGTGGGAAGTTATCAAATGGTGCGATCGAAACACCTGCACCTAAGTCTTGTCCCGTCCACTCTAAGACTGCACTAACTGGTCTGGCAATGCGTACGCCGACAGAACCGAAAGGATTGAGTCCACCTCGCGCAACTCGAGGATTGGCATTTCTGTCGAAAGGTAAAAATGCACCACTACCAAGTCCGCCTGTCACTGCTACTCGGCTAAACGGTTCGTTGATGTCATCGCGAGTACGGAAGATCTTAGTTCCGACTGCATAGTAAGTATTTGCGGGATAATCGGAAACAAAGCTACCATTCCTGCCACTGCCCAATTGAATCTGTGCAAACTGGTTCCAACCGATTGCCACCGCAGCATCATCACCGATACGCTTGTGGACCTTAGCATTGAATCCACCACTACCAAATCCCGCACTAGAACCAAAACTATTCAGTCCGTAAGATAATTCTACCCCGACTGAGTTGATCGCATCACCCAATCCGATCCCAATTCCAGCTTCGCCATCAGCAGATGCCTTTGCATCACCGAAGGTCCGAGTCCGATTTTGATAGCTCAGAGAGAAGAACACGAGATTTTTATCAGCACCAAATCCAACGGGATTGAAAATCGAAAAACTAGGAGAGCTTTTTGGCTGATATGTGTTAAATTTGTCTTCTTTTGGGGGTGCTGGATTCTCTTTGACGTTGTTGAGCTGATTTTGTAATTCTCTATTTTCTTGAATAATCGGATTAGTTGGTGATGCAGGTAATGAACTGGGCGCAGGTGGTTGAGGTGGCGGAGGCGCTTGTGCAAAGGATCGATCGACACCGGTAAATAACTGTGTCGGTCGGCGATCTTTGCTAGTTACTCCACCTAGAGTACTAGCCTTGCCCATTTTGACATGATTTTTACTAGATGCTTTGTGAGGGCTAGCTTGAGCGGTTGCTGTACTAACTAAAGATAGTGTCAAACAGCAGGAAATGTACCATAGCGATCTTTTCATCGTTAGAATTACCTGATTATGATTAAAGTTAAGGTGCCAATGCTGTTGCTGAGAATTGATTGAAGGAGGCTATTGCTGTTGGCAATACCAGCCAAAATAATATCGTTTCATCATTAGTAGAATTCCCAAATTATGATTAAAGTTGAAATGCCAACGCTGTTGCTGAGAATTGAAGCAGGACTGGTCTGCTTCAATTCTCAGCCAAAATACTGATGACAAAAAATCTGCCACTACGCGACATCACTAAATATTAACATGACATAATCTTTTATGAATATTACCATAGCCCTTTGTTGGCGAACGTTTTTAGCTACCTCATGAGTATAAATATGCACAGCATCAGCATCCGAACGTATATTTCGTCAAGATGCTACCCATGATTTCTACTCGATTGATCGCTTAACTAAGCGATCAATCGCCTTGTTTATCATCAAATTTGCTCGATTCACTTAACGTACATTTGCTAATTGACTTATAAGGGAAGATATGAATATAGACTTCCCGTAATGCAAGTATTGTCGAATAATCAGTATGACGGATTGTCACTACTGATTTGTGCCATTTAAAAGATCGCGAACGGCTCTCCCGTAGTTATGGTGATAAGCTAAGCTTATCACCATAATTGTTTCAGTAAAAACTTCTGGCGTGCAATGGTTTCATCTCTTTCTGTCTGAC
>JBJOOY010000109.1:0-3294 GCA_046051065.1 Cyanobacteriota bacterium | reverse complement strand
CCGTCGCTCTGGCGCGATTTACCGCCAGTTTTACCCAATCCTGAATGGGTAAATCCCTCGTCTGACACATCCGCCAGATGTCGCCTTTTTCCACCTGGTGTTCCATTAATGTCTCGCCAGTGGCAGCTAACACCCGCACTACGCCGTCAAAGGGAATTTCAAAGGTTTTGTCATGAGAGCCATATTCCTCGGCTTTCTGCGCCATTAAACCCACGTTGGCGACATTTCCCATCGTGGTAACGTCGAAGGCTCCATGCTCCTGACAGAATTTGATACAAGTCTGATACATCGTCGCATAACAGCGATCAGGAATCATCGCCTTCATATCGTGCGCCTGCCCATCCGCGCCCCACATTTTACCCGAAGTCCGAATCGCCGCCGCCATCGACGCATCTATAATTACGTCGCTCGGTACATGGAGATTGGTAATTCCCTTATCGGAATTTACCATCGCTAATTGGGGACGGGTGTTATAAACTGCTTGAAGATCGGATTCGATTTGCTTGCGTTCATCTTCTGGTAAAGATTGAATCTTGGCATAGATATCTCCAATCCCGTTATTGGTGTTCGCACCCAAGCGGGCAAAAGTATCGGCATATTTAGCAAAGACATCCCGATAATACACCTCAACCGCGTGACCAAAGATAATCGGATCGGAGATTTTCATCATCGTCGCCTTAACGTGGAGCGACAGCAGGATATTTTCAGACTTTGCAGCTTGAATTTCTCGATCGAAAAAAGCCCGCAACGCATTGACATTCATCACCGCCGCATCGATGACTTCCCCCACTGTCACCGTTACCCGCTCCTTCAGCACCGTCGCCGCACCATCTGCTGCGACTAGCTCGATTTTGACATTACCCACCGCTTGAATAACCACTGACTGCTCGCTCCCATAAAAATCGCCACTCTCCATGTGCGCCACATGCGTCTGAGAATCAGCCGCCCACGCGCCGACTTTGTGAGGATTCTTTTGGGCGTATTTCTTCACTGCCGAAGCAACCCGCCGATCAGAATTTCCCTCGCGCAACACTGGATTCACCGCACTCCCCAAAATCTTGGCATACCGCGCCTTAATTGCCACCTCTGCATCATTCTGCGGTTGAGCAGGATAATCGGGAATGTCGTACCCCTGCCCTTGTAATTCCTGAATTGCGGCTGTTAATTGAGGTGTCGACGCACTGATATTTGGCAACTTGATAATATTCGCTTCGGGTGTTTTCGCCAATTCGCCCAAGCTAGCTAGGGCATCGGGTTGTTGTTGATCGGGTGTCAATCTGTCACTAAATGCGGCTATAATTCGCCCAGCCAGGGAAATATCACTAGTCTCGATCGATACATTAGCAGCTTTGGTAAATGCTTGGACGATCGGCAAGAATGAATAAGTTGCCAAAGCCGGAGCTTCATCGGTAAGGGTATAAATGATTTTCGAGGGTTGGGCTGTCATGGCTGTTGCTGGTATAGTGCGGGAGCGTGTCGCGGCGACTCCAAACCATCATTTTGACATCTCTGGGCACTGTTCACTTAATGGGTTAGGTCATCAACCCATTAAGTGTAAAACTTTCGGGAATCTGGCTAAAAATGGTCGAAAGTCTTGATCCAAAGCCAATTCAATCTATTAATCACCCGTTAGCTAGACAGTGCCTGTTATCGATTCAAACTTCTTTGGATTCTGATAAAAAGTGACTATTTTTACTGCCAGTTAAGCGTTTTAACCGCATAGTTTGTAAAAACCAGTAACTTATCGTTCCAGGTAGGAAAAATAATAACCATAGTGGCGATAATAAGAAAGCTAAAACTATGCTACCAATTGCTGTAATAACACCTAAGAATTGGAAAAACATAATTCGTGGTCGTCTGTGAATGTTCCCTAATTCGATCGTCCCGTCCTGAAGCCACCAATAAATAGATTGTAAAATTTGATCGACCGAATGATAAAGAGCTTGCCACATAGATTGAGTCCGAGCAGATATCCCAAATACTTTTATCAATAAATTACGCAAGATTAATACTATACTAATACAAAATCTGATTAATGTTGCCAAAGGTACATTCTTCCCCAATTTATCGATGCTAATTCGATATTGATGATGGAAGAAGTGATTTTGTTGTGTAGTTAAATTAGTTAGAGATTGATAAACAATTCGTCTAATTGTATTTGGATTGGAGATCGGTGCTAAGATGGCTTGATTTGAAATTAGCTGTTCGGATAAAGAGCGAGAATTTTTAGGCAATCGCCGCCAGCCAGATTGTTTGTTTTTCTCTTCAGCTAATAAAGATATATTATTCGTCAAAATTTCGCGCTGTCCAGCTAAAACTAATTCTGCTAATATTTGCTGGAGTTCTACTCGATCAATTTGCAATTCTGGCTGCGCTAAACGGGCAAGATATTGACCGATCGTTTGACGTTCATTTCCTGATAAATTTGGTAGAGATTCAGTAATTAACCAATCTAAATATTGTGCTTGATTATAATTATTTCTCGTTGGCTCGCGGCGGACAAAATTTGCAAAAGCAGTTACAGACTGAGGCGTAATCACCCCTTCAATAATCTGATTTAAGCCATCTAACCGCCCCCACAAAAGATCGTTAGATTGCCAAGATTTTTTGAAAACCCCACCAATACTATATAATTTGTTACTACCCAGCTTTTCTAGAGATTTTTTACCCTTGCCAATTCCTAATTGAGCGCGATCTGGACTGATACAAATTGGATTAATTATTTTCTTTTCGCTTAAATTAGTGAGATACTCAAATGGATATAAATCTCGATCAATTGAGTCAAAAGTATGCCATTGTTTGAGTAATTCTGGAGTGTATCGATCTGCATATTTTTCAATCGAGACTTCGGCCGCTAGATCGATCTGTTTGAGAATACTGGGAAAACTTAGATTACTATCATTATCGTATTCTAAACAGCGATCCATCCAAATTAATCGATGAAGATCGTTATTATGATAAAGATCGGTAATCCGTTGTTTAATTTGAGCAAACACACTAGAAATGCTGGTCTGTGATAACCACCGTTCTGAATTATTCTCTAATGCTAACTGTGGTAAATCTAGCCAAAACCGAACTGGGATGATTTCCAGATTCGAGTCGGATGAATTACTCGGAGTAAATTGATGAAATTTCGTTCCATCTAGGAGAAATCGATGCAACCGAAAGATGACTTCATAGACTAGAGCACGGAGTCGTCGATCGTTAGATTCTTGATTGATTAAATAGTAAAAATAATTACTAATAGATCGATCTTTAAGTAATAACTCAATTCCCGATCGAATCACCTCTAAT
>JBJOOY010000108.1:0-2760 GCA_046051065.1 Cyanobacteriota bacterium | reverse complement strand
AGCAGCTTCCATTAAAAGCTCTGGATTATCATTCTTATTAGCAAAAAAAGCATAAAATGATAAGCCAACATTTGAGCCTTTAGATTCTATTTTCTGGTTGCATACCTGAATTATTTTGACCCTCAGACTTTCTCTCATATTGTTTTAATTTTAATATCCATTCGATCGCGATCGACCAAAAATTACTAGTGATATGATAAATAAAAGTTATTAAAAAACTTCGATCGCTGACCCTGATGCTCGAATTGATTTCTTATCAACCATTTTACTTACCAATACTGCGAGAATTATTTACCGAGCATCTTCAATCTGCGCGAGATTTAGCTCAAGCTGAATATGCCGTGAAGATCGATGTGCCCAATACGATCGATCGAGAACTCAATGATGAAGCTCTAGCCAAGCTTTATACGCCTCCTACAGGCGCGTTATTACTCGCCCAAATAGACGATCGAATTGTTGGTTGTGCGGCAATTAGAAGGCTAAATCCCCAGATCTGCGAACTCTGTCGCATGTATATTAGACCAGATTATCGTCGCCAAGGTGTGGCTAGAACACTACTCGATCGATTAATCTTGATCGCGCGTATCACCAATTATACAACTATGCGACTAGATCCACCCCGCTTCGCTAGCGCCGCCCATCAACTCTATGCTAACTATGGATTTATGGAAATACCCCCATATCCAGGTACAAAGATTCCGATCGAGCGTCAACCCTATTGGCTGTATATGGAACGAGTGTTAAATCAGCCGCCGCTTAATTTAGCCTTGTAGCCCAATTTAGTCAAGATATCGAATAACTTCTGACGGTGGTCGCCTTGAATTTCAATTTCATTATCCCCGATCGTTCCACCCGTACCGCACTGATTTTTAAGTTGTTTGGTAAGACTTTGGAGGGTTTCGATCGATACTTGAAAGCCACTCACGATCGTGACTGTCTTACCGCCTTTCCCTTTGCGCGAGACTTGGATTTTGAGATTGTGCTGACTGGATGCTAATTCTGGGAGGATTTCGCGATCTGGTTCTTCATTGCCAAATTCACGGTAGGCGATCTTATTACTATTTTTTGCCATATTTTCGTTAAATATTGTAAAGTATTGCTGTAATAGCACTTTTCAAACATCCTCATCCGAGGAGAGCTATTTTATCGTCATTCTATCTAAATTAAAAATTGTGTTTCCATCTCGTCGTTATTTTTTAACTAGTTTATTAGCAATTTGCCTGAGTGCGATCGCTTGGTTTAATTTTGTACCCACGGCATCTGCGTTAGGTGGTAAATTACCCACGATCGACCAGCCAGCACCGGAATTTACGTTACCAACAAATACTGGCACGGGGAAAGTATCCCTCTCTGACTACGCTGGGAAATGGCTAGTTGTATATTTTTATCCTAAAGATTTTACCTCTGGCTGCACTTTAGAAGCGCGGAGATTTCAACAGGATCTTGCTAAATATCAACAACGCCACACCGAGATTGTTGGCATCAGTGCAGATTCGATCGATTCTCATGCCAAATTTTGCGATTCGGAAGGTTTGAAATTTCCGTTATTAGCTGATACGACTGGTGCAATTAGTAAAGCCTACGGTTCGTGGTTGGGTATTTTCTCTATGCGCCATAGTTTTATTGTCGATCCTCAGGGGGTCTTACGTGCGACCTTTACTGATGTTCGTCCTGCGACTCACAGTCAAGAAATGTTAACTCAATTAGATAAACTTCAGCAGGCTAAAGTCTAGTAGGCTAAGCCGAAGATTTGGACAGCAGAATATTGACTGCATCATCTCGATTTCCCCAGGCTATAATTAGAAATATAGTAATTGTGTTCTGTCTCGATCGACGATCGTTGGCGGAGCTGCTCCAACGGAGAATCGCTAAAGTGAGATTAAATTTTCCACATCCTGACGATCGATAGATTAGATTAGAAATAACAGTACAAGTCTTAAGGAAGTATATCTTATGTTTGCAGTCGCTAAAGCACAACCGCAGGAAAGAGCGGTATTTATCCAAAAAACCTATACTCATCTTGCTGGAGCGGTCGGGGCATTTATTGTTGTAGAGTATCTATTGTTTCAGACTGGAATTGCCGAAGCCTTTGCCAACGTTGTGATGAGCAATAGATTGATCTGGTTCGCGGTGTTGGGAGCTTTTGCTTTACTAGGTTGGCTATCTAGTGAATTAGCATCTAGAGCAGATTCTGTCAGTACTCAATATACTGGATTAGGAATTTACGTGCTTGCAGAAGCTTTTATTTTTGCGCCGATTGTTTACATTGCCAGCCAATTTTCAGATCCCACTGTCATTCCGACCGCAGGTATTTTAACACTGTTTCTGTTTGGTGGACTATCGGCGATCGTGTTTACAACAGGTAAAGATTTTACCTTCTTGGGTGGGGTTTTAAAAATTGGTGCTTTTGTTGCTCTAGGATTGATCGTGTGTAGTGCGATCTTTGGCTTCCAGCTGGGGTTGATATTTTCGGGGGCAATGATTGTATTTGCTGCGGCATCGATCCTATATTCTACTTCTAAAGTGATGAATCACTATTCAGCAAGTCAGTATGTAGCTGCTTCCCTGGAGTTATTTGCTTCCGTCGCTCTATTGTTCTGGTATATTCTCCAGTTCTTAATGTCTATGTCTTCCCGCCGTTAATTGTCAATTACTGAGATAGCGAGATCGCTAGACAAGAAGGGATGTAGGAATGGGAACCTACATCCCATTCCACTACTAGAATTAATCTTAACGAACCGCAAATTTAACTAGCCACAT
>JBJOOY010000107.1:0-3186 GCA_046051065.1 Cyanobacteriota bacterium | reverse complement strand
TACCATAGGTTAAGCCTTGGCGATCGCGAATTTCGGTACCGAGACGGCTGGAAAGAGTATCTCCACCCAGAATTTGATTCAATACCAATGCTGAATAGTAGCGCGGATCTTTCCGAGAGATCGCTTTATTGCCCATCAATGTAATCGATTGGGTTTTACCTGGCAAAGCGGGATTTACTTGCACCTGTTTAGCTGGTAATTGAGCGGCTGGATAGTTGAGCTTAACTGCTGTAGCTGTATTTTTCCATTTGCCTAAACTATCTGCTAGTAAGCGTTTGACCTCTGCGACCTTAAAGTCACCGACGAGCGCGAGGATAGTATTACTCGGTAGATAGTGTTCGGTATAGAAAGTTTGAAGATCTGCTAGCTTCAATCCCGTCAGCGTCTGTGCGGTGGGGAAAACAGTAAACGGATGATTTTGGGGATAAACCGTCTGTTGGAACTTTCGCCGTGCCAAAACATTTGGGGTGTCCAATTCTAGTTTTAGAGTTGTAAGTGCACGTTGGCGACTGAGTTCTACTTTCTGCTCTGGGAAGTTGGCATTTTGCAGGACATCAGTAAGGGTACTAATCAGAATCGGTAAATCTTTAGAGAGGGAATTACCGCCAAGACTGACTCCTTCGCGACTAGCGCCAAAAGCCAATGCTGCACCGCGATTTTCTAATGTTTTAGCGATCGCTAGTGCAGTTTGCGTTTTAGTCCCACTGATCAAATTAGTTGCCGTTAGATTTGCCAACCCAGCTTTGGAGACAGTGTCATATTCCGTACCTGCTTGAATGTTACCGCTCAAGGTAACTGTGGGCGTGCTTGTATCGGGGAGTAGAAATACCCGCAGCCCGTTTTCAAATGTCACTTCTTCAGGCAAGGATTGCCGCTGACTGGTGGTATCAGGATCTAATGGGGGGAGATATTTAGCAACTTCCGCTGGGTTTACAGGTTCGCCAGGGCTAAAGCTTTCGGATGTTTGCTTACCACCCTCGGATGGTGCTGATTGACCAGCAATTTCGGTCGGTTGAAAGAAACCGACTGTTTTTTGGTTAGGTTGGAGATATTTTTTTGCTACGCGTTGAATATCAGCCGCAGTTACACGTTCTACGCCAGCGAGATATTTATCGGTAAATTGATAATCGCCAGTGGTAGTTTGATCGTTACCTAGTTGTCTGGCTTGATTGTTAATATCGCGATTGCCAAGTAAATAACCAGCTTTGAGTTGAGCTTTGGCGCGAGCAATTTCAGTAGGGCTAGCTAACTTGGTTTGAATTAGTTTAATTTCTCGATCGATCGCGGCTTCTAATTTAGGGAGCGATTTACCGACTTCGACGATCGAGGAAATTTCGTACCAACCGCCTTCTGCTAAATTAGAAGCTCCACCATCGAGGCTAGTTGCGATGCCAGTTTCGACGATCGATTGATACATCCGCGAACTGCGTCCTTCGGTTAAGACATAATTCATCACATCGATCGCTGGAACGTCGGGATCTACAGCTTTAGGTAAGGGATATACCTCCATGGCGATTTGAGTACTACCTGGCTCTTTGAGTAAAATTCGCCGTTTGGCTGGAGTTGTTGGTGCGCTTGTATCTGGTTTACTAACTTTTAACTCGCGGCGGGGTACTCGTCCAAAAGTTTCTTGGACTTTAGCCATCAGAGTGGCAGTATCAAAATCTCCTACCACTACTAATGTGGCATTGTTTGGTGCGTAAAATGAATCATAATAAGACCGCACCTGTTCGGGTGTAAATTTCTCTACATCCGCTTTCGTTCCGCCCACAGTTAAACCGTAGGGGGTATTTGGGAAAGCCGCCCGTTGCACGGCGCGATTGAGGCGATAGTTCGGATTATTTTCATAGCCTTGTAGTTCGGAAATAACTACCCGCTTTTCGCCTGTAAGTTTGGCTGTATCGATCGTCGCATTCTGCATCCGATCGGCTTCTAATGTCAATAGGCTAGTGAGTTTATTCTTCTCAACAGTCCCAAAATAAGCTGTTTGATCGTAGCTGGTAAATGCATTAAAACTACTACCTAAGGCCGCAAACAGTCTACCAAACTGCACTGGACGATCTTTCGTCCCTTTGAATAACATGTGCTCCAATTGGTGGGCGATCCCATTTACGCCAGGCGCTTCATTGCGGGAACCAATCTTGTACCATACTTGCACCGTGACGACGGGAGCATTGCGTACTTCCTTGGATAAAATGGTCAACCCATTATCTAAAACTGTCTTCTTGACATTTGCGGTTAAAGTAGTCGGCTGCTTCACCGATGCATTATTTACAGGGATAGTAGGCGTTTGGCTGAGTTGGTCGATCGGTTGTTGGGCAAGCTCTGTGCCCGTTATCGATCCTGCCGTGACTGCGATCGATGTTTGCTTGGACATAGCAGTTAGCGGTGATGCCAAGATCGCGCTCAAACAAACGCTAAACAACAACATTCCAAACCGATATCGCCGCCACGTCAACCAAAAATCTTTGATTTTCAACATATCTCCACTGATTATTTATAGATCGATCGCTAGGTATGATTGTACTGCGATCTCTGGATGATTTCCCTTAGTTATTGGCGATTATCTCCGATAGGCTACGCCAACGAATCGCTTTAGTTAAACTTACCTCCACTGTGGTGTCAAGCTTGGCAGTCTCGATTAGCTCAAAATCTTAGGATCGAGATCGACAAATTTTCAACAACGAAAACTTGTCGATCTCAGCACAATCGATCGACACGCATATAGTTTTGATAGACTGATAAAAGTGATTTTTTGTTCGAGAATATCTATATTTAGCTCGATCCAGCCTAGAGCTGCATCCCAAGTTGAATTTTAACTATCCGTTCGATCGATTTCATTTCATCTGCTGAGATCGTACCAAGCATATTAACCAATCGTTCTTTTGATGCAGTAGTAATTTGATCTGCCATTGCTTTGCTTTCTTTGCTATCTACAATCACGATCGCTTCACTGGGATATAATCGACCAGTATTAGTTGTCAGTGGCACCACTTGAACGCGATTTAGTGAAGCATTAGCAGCATCATTACTAATAATCACCGCAGGTCGAGTTTTACGAATTTCTCCACCAACAGAGGGGTCAAAATCTACCCACCAGACTTCACCCCTGAGCATCATTGATGCTCCCAATTAGCCCGTTACTCCATTCCAATGCTTCGCGCTCCCGTTCGGTATCTGCTGCCA
>JBJOOY010000106.1:0-4443 GCA_046051065.1 Cyanobacteriota bacterium | reverse complement strand
AGTCCCATCGGGGGTCCGAAAATTTGCCACCCGTCCCTGCCTGACTAATTCAGTCAAACTAGATGGTATTTCAGTGCCGACAAGTTCGTGCAATCCTAAAATAGTGCCATAAAATTCACGGGAGGCGGACATGTTTGCCACATTAAGCGCGATATGATGTACCCGACGGATTGCGCCAGCGGGAAGCAGCGATTTCGATCGACTGGAAGTAAGCATGACAGGATTCTCGTGGTGGTTTTTAAAAAACAAATGGCTGGAATACCGATCCTGTCTTTAAATATACTGGAAATTTGTGGCAGTTAAAACTTCCATAATTGAAATTGCCATTGTGGGATGGACATTGCGTACCACCCCTGATTCCCCGATCGATCCTTAACTAATATTCAGAAACTATATCAGGGACTCCCAACAATAAAATCGCTCCAGCCATATAAATCGATTATGCCATCCTGGTATCAGTCAATCTATGTGGAATGAATTATTATTTGTAAGTCCCTAATTAATCTAACTATTTACAGTTTTTTCCACCGCCATTGACGCAAAAAGCAAAAGCTAAAAATTTATCTTTTTGTGGCTCAACAGCCTTAGTTAATTCGTTGAACTTAAAAAATAGCGCGGATGCCTGAGACTTGCCTTGTGAATCTTTCCCTTGGTATAAAGGACTCTTTGAAAAGCCACTAAAATTCACTAGTGTATCTTCTGCGTATTGTGTGGTTAACCAGTTAATAATTTCTTTGTCAGACGCAGAAATATTGTTATACCACTTAAAATAAAGGTCTAACACCTGACTGGTAGAACCACCTGAATCAGCATTGTTATTTGCTGGTTGACTAATGCCTAAAAGATTAGTTAAATTCCCCAATGTATCGCCTGTATTTTGCTGAGTTCTTTTGATTGAATTCACAGTATTGTTAATGCCACTAACTGCATTATTAATGTCATTAAGAAAACCAAATGGATTCGCATGAGCTGTTTCTGCAGTAGCGATCGAGATACCGATCGTTAATAGAGCGGTAAGTATTTTGCTAATATTATTTTTCATTATTTATATTCCACCTATTTTTACGGCGTTTATTGACAAATATTTGTCTATAATAAGAAGCAAACAAATATTTTGACATCCGCACAAATGCTGAAACCAATGCATCAGGCAATCCTGACTTATTTGATTAATCAATAATTAAAATTTTTGCCATCCGCGTAAACACTCAAACTAATATGTCAACGATCTCAAATACAGAATAATTACGATTGAAAATTTAGCTGTTTAAGTAAACACTGAAGCTAACATACCGATAATCCCGATCGCGAGTACTGTAAGATCCAAATATGCAGTCCACCGATCTTGTTGCACGGTTTCAATCGTCAGCTTTTCCAATGCCCAAATTGACCAAATCTATCATGGTAGTGGGAACCACCTCCCACGCAGGTAAATCACTAATTACTGCGGCAATCTGTCGGTTGCTGGTGCGACAAGGCTTTAATGTGACTCCGTTCAAAGGGCAGAATATGGCGCTAAATGCTTATATTACCGCCGATGGTAAGGAAATGGGACATGCGCAGGCGGTACAGGCTTGGGCGGCAAAAATCGAGCCAAGAGTAGAGATGAATCCAATTTTACTCAAACCGCAGGGAGATATGACTTCCCAGGTAATTATGATGGGTGAAGCAGTAGGGAAAGTTCAGGCGGCGGATTATTATCGAGATTATTTCGATCGAGGTTGGGCGGCGATTACTAGTTGTTTGGATAAATTAGCGGCAGAATTTGACTATATCGTCTGTGAAGGTGCGGGCAGTCCGGCAGAAATTAATCTCAAACATCGCGATTTAACTAATATGCGTGTGGCTAGTTATTTACAGGCAAATACTGTTTTAGTCGCTGATATCGATCGAGGTGGAGTATTCGCCCATATCATCGGCACATTAGAATTATTAGAACCAGCAGAACGCGCCTTAATTAAAGGATTTATTATTAATAAATTTCGGGGACAGCGATCGCTATTAGAGTCAGGAATTACCTGGCTGGAAGCACGGACGGGGATTCCGGTAATTGCCGTGATTCCGATGTTAGAGCAAGTATTTCCAGCGGAAGATTCATTAGATTTACTCGAACGTCGATCGACCAAACCCAATGCCGAAACAACAATTGGCATTATCAAATTTCCACGAATTTCTAACTTTACTGACTTCGATCCACTCGATGGCGAACCCACAGTTAATCTCAAATATATTACTAAACCAGTCGAGATTAATAGTTGCGATGCAATAATTTTACCTGGCTCAAAAACAACAATCGCTGACTTAAATTGGTTGCAAGAGCAGGGGATTGCGGCAGCTATTGTCAATTATTATACTAATGGTGGTATCGTCATGGGTATTTGCGGTGGATTCCAAATGTTAGGTAAAACGATCGCCGATCCCACCGGGATCGAAGGCATTGCTGGCGAATATCCTGGATTAAACCTTTTGCCTTTACAAACAACTATTACCGAAGTGAAAACCACCAGACAGCGCACCACAGCCACCAAATATCCCGATCGGGGCATGTCGATCGCCGGATACGAAATTCATCAAGGCACCACCACATGGCATGCAGATCGAACTAATATCGACAACTACGAGCAACTATTCACTGATGATACATTAGGTATGGTCGATCGCCACCTCGCCCTCTGGGGCACATACTTACACGGCATCTTCGACAACAGCACCTGGCGACGTAACTGGCTCAACCAAATCCGCACTCACAAAAACTTAGCCCCACTCACCACCCAAGTGATAGACTATGCTAGCCAAAGAGACGAAATATTCGACAAGTTAGCCGACTCGATCGGTGAATATCTAGATTTAGCCCCATTACTGAATAGTCAATCAGGGAACCAGTCCCACTACCGCTGAGATTCCTTAAGATAGCGATTACCTTGAGGAGATGGTTCTACTCTAATCGTAAAGGGTAGATATTGAGTATATTCTTCCAATTTATTCGCAAATTGTCTGACCGATCGCGGATTGCCTAACTTATTACTAGCTTCAGCTTCAGCGATCGCTCCATGTTTTTCAATATGTTGTAAAATAGCTAGATGTGGGTTGTCGATAAAATTATGATACCAGTCTCGATCGACTATTAAATTATCTAAATTATTGGTATTTTTTGAATGCTTAAAATCTCTAGTTTGTTGAATATTCACTACATTTGACTGATTAGCTTTGTCATTAAAACTAAATGTCAAATTAGCTGATTCTGATGGTCGATCGATCGTTTCTGACTGGATCGATCGGAGTGTTTTGTCACTATTTGCAATAGTCTCAGCTTTACTAGCTAGCTGAGAATCCAATTGTTCTAGACTAGTCTGCTTCTGATTTAATTTTGATTCGGTAGATTTTAGGTGCGATCTCACATCGGATAACTGCCCGTTAACTTCTTGTAAGCAAGCCTGTTTCTCTAATATTTTCAGCTCTAATTTAGCTAAAGTATCCTGTTGCTCTTGATAGTGAAGAGTTAAAGAAATCGATTGTTCTTCTAAGTGACTATGATGTTGGTGATGAAGCTCGATCCGCTCTTGTAAACCTACTGCTAAATTATTTAGTTGCTGAACCTGAATTTCGATCGATTGGCGATTTTGTTCGCTAAGTTGCAACTTATGATTGAGAATATCTCCTTGTTTTCGTAGCTTATCTAGGCGTGATTTTCCATAAAATATCTGTTGATTGATCTGGATGCGGCGTTGCCGAGATCTAACAACTGTACTGGCAAGCGCACCAGGAATAGTCGCAAAACCAATTAGCGCAGACTGGGCTAAATTGCCATTGAAGAGCAGAGCACAAATAGAGCCGATCGAAAATGCTACAGAGCCGATGGTTAGCCAGTTTTTTAGCATAAGAAGATGAGGTAATATGACATTACAGTCGATAATCGATCTGCCGTTCTAGATTAGCTATATTCGTGGAGTTATCTAAATTAACATCTGCTCGAGCTATTTTATCAGTAAGAGACATTTGACTGGCAATCCGCTTGCTAGCCTCTGCCTCACTAATCTCATCTCGTGCCACGATCCGGTTTAATTGAGTGGTAAGATCGCAACTAATCACCCAAATTTCGGTAACTAGATCGGTCATCCCTGTTTCAAATAATAACGGAATTGCTAGAACTGCGGTAGTATTTGGCTCGATTTGTGTAATCTTAGTGGTGAAACAAGCGCGCACGTAAGGATGAATTTGGGCCTCCAGCCAACGACGCTCATCGATATCGCTAAAAACGATCGATCCTAGGCGACGACGATCGAGTGTGCCATCTGGTTGTAAAATATTGGCACCGTAGTGTTGGACAATTGACTGTAAAATTGGCGAACCAACCGCTACAGCCGATCGAGCGTAAAGATCTGCATCCCAAATTGGTAAATTATGTCGTGTCTGTAAATAGTTAGTAGCTGTACTTTTACCCGT
>JBJOOY010000105.1:0-4209 GCA_046051065.1 Cyanobacteriota bacterium | reverse complement strand
CGATTCATCGTGTTTAGCTTAAGATAAGAATTATGTTTACTAATAGTTTACAATCGATTGGACTTTAATCCCACTTAAAGATTGCGTCGATCGCCCATTTGGGACACCCACGTTGGGTAGTAACAGTTTTTTCACCGATCGAATTACCTTGCGGATCCATCACAATTTCTGTGATAATTGTAGTGTCACCATGTTCTAAGTAATTTTCTAGTACATTAATTGCCGCATTTTGCAAGTATTTTTTATTCGCAGAACTTACCACGTTTTCAGTTTGTGGATTGTGAAGATCGCGCTGATATGCAAGCGAGGACGATTGAGATTGAGGATCGAAAGATTCAGGCATTGAATGATAAGGATCGAAGTTTTCATCGCGATCGGTAGAAGATTCAATTGCTAACTTAGAGATAATCTTGCCTAAAATTTCGCTATCGCTACCACTACTACCACCACTATGATTAACGGTAAGATCGGGATTAGAAATCGTTGGCATATCGCCAAGTTTGGCAATCCAAGCAATACTATCTTTAAGTGACAGTGAAATCAAGCCTAACCGAGTTTGGATATCTAATTTTTCTTGATCATGACAGATCATTTGTTGAACGCGGTACCATTTAGATTTAGCCAGAATGAGGATATCTAATTGTAACCCTATATTAGCTTGACGCTGATTCTCAGTCCATGTTTGCCACAGATCCACTGCTGATGAATACTGTAGGTTATAACCTTCAGGGATTTCATACTTCTGATAACGCATGAATCCACGCTTGGCTGTCGTCGCATCGATCGGAATAAATTGATGTTCGGCAATTATATTTTGAATTAGATCTGAGTATTTACTATCCTTTTTAACTAAAACATAATGTAATCGCGCCGCAATTTTATGGATGGCAATTAGTTCCCCTGGTGGTGTCGATAACTGCAATGAATTATGTGCATAATCAATCCGAAGATTGTTGTTAACTACTAAGCGCTTTTTACCACAGGCAAATCGTCTGATAATTGTTCGATCGTCTAGTGACTCGGTAGCAATATCTTCTTTGTCTTGAATAAATTGATGTTGGTCTTCCGAGTCTAATTGAGGGTGTAACTCTGCGGAGGTTTCAGTTGGACTCAAGCTCTCATGAGGGTAATGATTGGTAGTCATATATTACATCGATCGAATGGAGCAATTAGCTGAGAATTGCAAGTTTAAGGAAAATTATATCGATAAATTTTAGTTAGTCTACTGCCACCAACGATGTCATCAATAATGAAATATTAAATTTCAAATCATTTCAATCGTCAGTAAGAGTGATTTTACAAAATTATAGAGCAATCGATTGACTTATGTTGATAAGGATAAAATTATCACATAATGCCTAAGTAATGCTAGCATGCGATCGATCGCCTGTCATGGATCCGCACTTGTTAAGCCGATCAATATGACAATTTTAGGCTCGATCGGCGGTATAAACTCTGAACTAGTATTCGATTCACACCTCAATCCATTTTATCAAGCCAGATCGGTTTCTATCTCCACTCCAGCATCCGTCTGAAACTTCATCTGTGCCCAGGTTAACTGTTTCACCTTCTCTACATCACCCTGACTGGCTGCTTCCTTAAGATCCCGCTTTTCATGGGCAATTTTAATCGCATCTTCCTGAGAGCGAGAACTACTATCGAAACACTTCTCCAGGTTTTCAAAAACTCCCCGCCGCGATTTTGTCGCATGTTGGCGTTCGGTATCGAGTAATTTTGCCATCAATTCTAAGTGCATAGCATCCTCATTACAGATTTCTTGGAGAATCGACCATTCATCATCACCTAATAGTTTCTTTTCCTGAATACGGGTATCTTTAAATAGTTCACCCATTACTTCCTCATAGATACGGGGTAAACTATCATCAAATTCATGCTTTTCTTCTAACCAAATTCGTCTGATTTCACCTAATTCCTCGGTAGTAATCAGGGTAATATCTTGCATGTCTGCCGGAGCAGTATTGCGAATCTGTACTTGTGCTGTTAATACTCGGCGCAACCAATGTTCGCGCCAGAATTTAGTATAAGGGCCAGGAATTGGGACGACTTCAGTCTCATTTGTATTTTCTTTAGATTTACGTTCAAATAGTTCGACTTTACCATATATTCGCCGAAAATCTCGCTTATCTCGATCGTCATGAATATCTAATTCATTCCGAATATCTAACAACGGTTGCAACCATTCTTTATCTTCATCATTTTGAATCATTGCCTCCATTGATCGATCTTTACTAACTAATGTACACACCCAACAACCAAAGCGAGAATCGCCACAACTAGGAGTAGATGTATCGACTACTAAGGGACATTCATTATCCGCAGTCGCACCGCGATAGAGCGTAAATAAATCTTGATTATTACCACCCCAAGCGTTGGGAAATTGCATCAAATACATCCATACCTCGTCAGTCCGCCAATCCTCGATCGGGCTGTAAATCAACGAATTAGGTAAACGTGCATTAGGACTAAGATAATCTCTGACTCTATTTTTCTCATGCTTGAGCATTGTCATCGCCCGCTTGCTACTTTCTGCTTTACGAGTACCTAGCACTAAGATAGTTTCACCATTTGCCTGCACAACTTCACGAATAAACCGATTGGCAGGATTAATCTTTAATCGATCGGTACACCATCTAAATCCATTTCTTGGTGCCGGATAACCCTTGCCAATTAAATTACTCCAAAATGTATCTTTAACTGCTGGCTTGAGTAAATGTGCTTCGATCGGTAGTTTCAATAATTCTGCTTGAGATTTTATCTGCTCGATACAACGGCGAACCCAATTAGAGACGATCGGATTTTCTACCTGAGTATCTGTAGTAATTACATAGATCTTTTTCCCACGCTTTTCTAGTGGTAGTATAGCGATCGCATTCCAAACAAGCTGTAAAATAGTACTAGAATCTTTTCCCCAAGACACACCTAAGATCCACGGAATGCTATCGCTACAATAAAGTTCTTGGATCTCAATAGTTAACTTATTAACATCCTCTATGAAATCTGCAACACTGCGCTGTTCGAGTGGTAGTGTGGTAGCTTCTGTCATACAAGATAGTCTCTAAGTATACAATTTTGCACTATTGCAAATGGGTGAGTTGTACACAACTCACCATTAACAGTATATCAATAATTAGGTCGATTACTAGTTTAGACTGATTCCTGTTTGTTTTTCTATTTCTGCGATCGCAACTTTGAGAGCTTTATTAATTGCTGCTCTTTGGGCAATTATTTTTTTTCCACCTTTATCATCATTTTTATTGCTCATTCCAAATAAAAATTCAGACACACCTATTCTTAATTGACTCATGGTAAAAATATAACTGCAAAAACCAGACCCGCAGTGGTGGTTCAAATAGATGCTCGATCGATAAATTCCGTATTAAGTTTTTAAAAACCTCTGGAAACTCTGATGAGAAAGCTGCTAGTCTAGTTGCGGTAACTTACCCCGCCGTTGACAATGCCAGCTAGCAAGATTCCCAACCCTCAGCCCAATGAAATTCTCGTTCAACGTACTAGTATGGGTGGCAGTGAGGCATATATTGGCGCGGTCACGCTGCAATGGTTGGCCGATCGAGTAAAATATGCTTCAGAGATGAGTCTGTTATCGGAGCAACATCAGCCTCAAGATAAGAATATCGCGATCGATAGCGATAGTATCGAAGTCATTCAACAGCGTCCGCTAGACTGGAGTAGACAGGCTTCCTTAGTTCAATATTTAGCAGGGCGAACTACTCACAAATTCCCACCCGTATTAGTGACGATCGACAGGGGTTGGGTAGATAATATTCATGCACCGGAGTGGGGAAGAGGTGAGAAAGCAACTGAATCGGCGGCGATGTTTATGCCCGTTGATGGTAATAACAGTGTCGGCTTATTAGATGTCAGCGAATCTGTGCGGATATATGCCCTCGACGGACAACATCGGTTGATGGGGATACAGGGATTGATGGAGTTATTACGTGCGGGTGAGTTGCCCAGATATAATAAGGAGAGAAGTCCAGTTGGGAATAAAATTACGCTGGCAGAATTGGGTACATCTGAAGAGTATTTAGAGAGTTTACCGCAGGAAACGATCGGGATTGAATTTATCTCAGCGGTGGTGAAAGGTGAGACGCAATTAGAAGCAAGAAGAAGGATTCGATCGATCTTCGTCCATGTTAATCTAATGGCGATCGCGTTAAGTAAAGGACA
>JBJOOY010000104.1:0-2834 GCA_046051065.1 Cyanobacteriota bacterium | reverse complement strand
CCAATGCCAGGATAGTCTGGGGAAGCAGGGTGAAAATTGATCGCACCTTTTTGTGCTGATTCAATCGTCGAAACGGGGACGACCCATCTACACAGATATGAGAGGATGTAATTGCCCCTCCAGTCCTTGATCGCTGAGGGCATCTCTTCTCCCCAAGCTGAATAATAGCAGGTAACATTTTCAAAGTTATCTTCGACAAACTTTAAGGCTCGATCGCAATAGGCATCATTCTTTTTGCCTAAAAATAGAATGGAATCTGTTGATTTCTTTGACATGGAGTACTTCTCCTCGTTTATTTGCAGAGTGCGAGGCAAAAATCCTTGAGCGATGTGGCGGCTACTTGTGGATACTTGCAACTTTCAAAACTAAATTTATCTTCGGGCTTGTGCGCTTTGGAGGCAGCAAGATGCTCCCATAATTCCAGCCAGATATCCAAATGTGCGACCAACTCGATCGCGTTTTGCTGCTGCTCGAACGGCAATAGATAACCTTTGGAAAGGATCAGATTACGGATCTGGTGGTTATTGTCTCTCAAAATTTTGGCAAACAGAAATTGCCGACCATCTGCGTGGAAGTTTTGATAGGCAGCTTCGCCGCGCCGAAAGTGGAGGCTTAAGGCTCCAGTTAGTTCTGAGACGAGCTTTTCTGTCATATGTATTAAGCTAAAACAGTGTACTGTTAATGACTCTTATCATGATAGACTAAAAAGTCATTAATGATGAGTATTCTCAACTACTTAAATAATATATCCTCGCCTTGCGATCGATATCGGTGGCCGATCTCGCGTGCGTATAATTACTCATGGAGCAGCACGATCTTGTTGTAGTTTATACTTTTCCATGATTCTAGCTTGGCTCGATCGCGATTTCGATCGAGCGAAAATTAGCAGCAATTCCAAATTCGAGATTAAAAGGGACTGTTTAACGTCCCTATCTCTAAAATTTATTGAGTTTATTATCAATAATCTGATGACAGGATAGTCTGTGCTCGATCGAAAGATTTTGAATTTGGAATTGCTAGAAAATTAGAGAACACACCCAATGCCGATCGAGATAGACTATAATATTGCTCTCTTGTCTTCAGAATTTTATGTCGCTGCCGATCGTTGCTATTATAGGTCGTCCCAATGTGGGTAAATCCACACTCGTCAATCGGTTGGCGGGTGCGAGGGAATCGATCGTGCATGATGAGCCAGGAGTTACCCGCGATCGCACATATCGACGGGCATTTTGGCGAGATCGTGAGTTCGTTGTCGTTGACACGGGCGGTCTTGTATTTGATGATGATACTGAATTTCTCCCCCTGATTCGCGAACAGGCGATGATGGCCCTCTCACAGGCTAGTGCGGCGATTTTTGTCGTTGATGGTCAAGCGGGAATTACGGGTGGAGACATGGAAATTGCCACCTGGTTGCGCGTGCAAAAATTGCCCGTATTCGTAGCTGTAAATAAGTGCGAATCAGAGACAGTAGGTGCCCTCCAGACGGCTGATTTTTGGGAATTAGGGATCGGCGAACCCTATGCTGTATCGAGCATTCATGGGAACGGTACGGGGGAATTATTAGATGAATTAATTCTCAGTTTGCCCGTTGTCGAAGAAGTGGAAAATCCCGAAATTCGGATCGCCATTATCGGTCGTCCGAATGTGGGTAAATCTAGTTTGCTGAATGCGTTTTTGGGCGAAAATCGGTCGATCGTCAGTCCAGTTTCGGGGACTACTCGCGATGCGATCGATACCGTAATTACCCAGAATGATACTAATTATCGCTTGATCGATACAGCGGGGATTCGGCGGAAGAAAAACGTCGATTATGGGCCAGAATTTTTTGGGATCAATCGGGCATTTCGGGCGATCGAGCGGTGCGATGTCGTACTATTAGTCCTCAATGCCGAAGATGGTGTCACCGAACAGGATCAAAAATTAGCCGGGCGGATTTCTGAAGAAGGTCGGGCTTGTGTAATTGTGGTCAATAAATGGGATGCAGTCGAAAAAGACTCCTACACTATTTATGACTATCAGCAAGAACTCAACACTCGACTCAACTTCACCGAATGGGCGGAAAATATCTTCGTCAGTGCCCTAACTGGTCAACGGGTTGATAAAATCTTAGAGATTGTCGATCGAGCCGTCGAACAACACCGTCGCCGCGTTAGTACTGCTGTCATCAACGAAGTAATCGAGGAATCTACTACTTGGCACAATCCCCTCGTTACCCGTCAAGGTAAACAGGGTAAAATCTATTACGGTACCCAAGTTAGTAGCCAACCACCAACAATCGCGCTATTCGTCAACGATCCATCGCGGTTTAATGATAACTACCGTCGTTATATCGAAAACCAATTCCGCACTCAACTCGGTTTTGCCGGAACTCCTCTGCGCTTGCTCTGGCGCGGTAAGAAACAACGCGAAGGCGAGAAGATTGCTAATCGGGCAACTAGGGTTAAGTAGGAGATAGGGAAAATTAGATGGATTTACTCCGCTCTCTCCCAATCGGTACATATTTAGAACAACCCGTCACTTGGCTGCATCGGCTCGATCCTCGGGTCAAACTATTGTGGTTACTGAGCTTCTTACTAGCGCCCATTCTTGCCAATTCGCTGTGGAAGGTGAGTTTAGTTGTGCTGTTGGTAATTATTAGTATCCTGGCAGGTATTCCCTGGCGGGCACTCAAACAACAGATGGGTTGGTTATTACTGATTGGGGTAGCAATTTTTGTCGCTGGTCTATTTGCACCAGATAGCATCAATGTCAGTCCCCAACTGAGATCGCCTCCAGATGTTGGCGCGGCGATTGTCAGACCGTATCGATATGTGTTGTTCGATCTTGATTCGGGA
>JBJOOY010000103.1:0-3466 GCA_046051065.1 Cyanobacteriota bacterium | reverse complement strand
GTTGATACTTTAATCGAACGTAATCAATAGTATTTACGAATGGGTGGAGTTTGAGTGTAATCTAAGTTAGGGTAAGGGCGATCGCCTGGAAGACACTCTTTATTTTCATTAAGTGTTAATTGATTTGTTGTGGATATTTAATGCGATCGCTTCTAAGATTAATAACTCTCGATCTTTGAGTCAAATCAAAGAAAAAATAAATCTATCTTAGGATAGATAATTGCTTTTACTAATTTTTAATAAATTTAATATATTGTCTTAACTAGTTTCAATGACAGAGTCACTACCTCAAAAGCCTGCTACACCGATTCCTGCGAACGAAACCGAGCGATTGGCAGCGCTGTATCGCTACAAAATTCTCGACACGTCCCCCGAAGCTGCATTTGATCGCATTACTAGACTGGCATCTCAAATATTCAATATGCCGATCGCGCTTATTTCTTTGGTAGATGAATCAAGAGCTTGGTTTAAATCCTGTATTGGTTTTGCAGCGAGTGAAGTTTCTCGTAATGCTACGCTATGCAGCTTTGCCGTGTTAACCGATGAACCGCTCATCGTTCTCGATGCCCGACTCGATGACCGCTTTGCCTGTAATCCATTTGTAAAAAGCGATCCAGGGATACGGTTTTATGCTGGTGCGCCCCTGCTCAGTCATGATGGTTTTAATCTCGGAACGCTTTGTCTGCTCGATAGTAAACCTCACGACCCTTTAAGCGTAGAGCAGCAAGCAACTTTGGTCGATCTAGCAGCAATGGTAGTGGATGAACTGGAACTGAGATTGGCGGCAACAAAAATTGCCCAAGTAGACGCAGCACTAATAGAAATTACTCAAGGTGTGGCAACCGTTACGGGCGGAGAATTTCTCGATGCATTAGTACGGCACTTCGCCAAAGTTTTAGATGCCGATTATGTCTACATTGGTTTAGTCGAAGGTGAAGATCCCAAAATGATGAGAACGATCGCCACCTGCGCCCACGGTCAAATTGTCGAAAATCTAGAATACCTATTGCAAGACACGCCTTGTTGGGAAGCGATCAAACAGCGCAAAATTTGCTGTTATCCGCGTAACATGCAAACTCGATTTCCCAATGCACCCCTACTAAAGCCGCTCTGTGTTGAAAGCTATGTCGCTATTCCCTTTTTCGACTCTAGCGGTACTGTACTTGGATTGTTAGGAATTATGGATGGCAATCCTTTAGAGAATGTACAGTTGACAGAGTGTTTGCTGACGATCTTTGCTTCGCGTATTGCTACCGAACTAGAACGAGAAACTTTACTAAGGCGCGAACGCCACTACCTCAAACAATTGCAAGGATTAGCCACGGCAGCAGTGGCAATCAATTCTGCTCGTCGGGTTGAAGAACTTTTACAGGCAATTACTGACCAAGCTGCTGAGATCGTTGGCGCTCACCAGTCCATTACCAGCATGACAACCGACCATAACTCGGTAAGAGAGATCTCCCCCAGGGAGTGCTTCGCAATCGACTCAGTTTATTTATCAGATAAATACGAGCGATGGCGAAATGGTGAACAATCGAGCGACAGATCGAGCATTAATGCCTACGTCTGTCATTTAAATCGCCCGCTCCGAATGACTCAAGCCGAGCTAGAAGCCCATCCCTGTTGGCAGGAATTTAGCACTGAAGCAGATAAACACCCACCAATGCGAGGTTTGTTAGTAGCGCCCCTATTTAAACGAGATGGGCAAAACATCGGCTCGATTTGGCTTTCAGACAAATACGAGGGCGAGTTTACAGAAACGGATGAATCGATTATAGTGCAGCTCGCTTCTTTGGCATCGATCGCCATTGAAAACAGGAGGTTATATGAAGCAGAACAGCAAGCCCGATCAACCGCAGAAACCGCACGAGAAGCAGCCCAATCTGCCAACCGCATCAAAGATGAGTTTTTAGCAGTGCTATCTCATGAGTTGCGATCGCCCCTGAACCCCATTCTGGGTTGGTCAAAGCTGCTGCAACAAGGAAAATTAGACGCTACCAAAACTCAGACTGCGCTGGCAACGATCGAGCGCAACGCTCAACTACAGACACAACTGATTGACGATCTGCTCGATATTTCGCGAATTCTGCGCGGTAAATTGAGCTTAAATCAGACCTCTGTTGACTTGAAGAAAGTGATTTCCTCTGCTTTAGAAACCGTTCGTTTAGCCGCTGAAGCCAAATCATTACAAATTGAGACCGTGTTACCCTCAGTTGGCACAGTAATGGGTGATGCTGGACGCTTACAGCAAATCGTTTGGAATTTGTTATCCAATGCCGTCAAGTTCACAAATCAAGGTGGACAAATTAGGGTTGCCTTAACCCAAATAGGAACTCATGCCCAGATTCAAGTGATGGATACTGGCAAAGGCATCAATCCTGACTTTCTGCCTTACGTGTTTGAGCA
This sequence comes from Cyanobacteriota bacterium, assembly GCA_046051065.1. Classification (GTDB taxonomy): domain Bacteria; phylum Cyanobacteriota; class Cyanobacteriia; order Cyanobacteriales; family Chamaesiphonaceae; genus Chamaesiphon. The sequence goes on along the minus strand of JBJOOY010000103.1, from coordinate 1,060 downwards.
TTTTCGGCAAGAAGATGGAGCCACCACCCGCAAATTTGGTGGGTTGGGTTTGGGACTGGCGATCGCGCGTCAAATTGTGGAGATGCACGGCGGACAGATTGGTGTAGACAGTTTAGGCGAAGGGCAAGGGGCAACCTTTACCGTGGAACTCCCGCTGGCGGCGACTTTAAGTCAACTGCCATCTACAGAATCATCTGATGCTTCAACCAATGATTTGAATGGCATTCGGATCTTAGTTGTGGATGATGAACCAGACTCAAGAGATTTTACTGCCTTGGTTCTAGAACTTTCAGGCGCGAGCGTCACCAGCGTTGCATCTGGAATTGAGGCACTTACAGTGATTAAGCAGTCCATTCCCGATTTGATTATTAGTGATATTGGGATGCCAGAGATGGATGGCTATATGCTACTCCAGCAGGTTCGCAAACTAGAGCAAGTCAGGCAGGTAAGTGCGATCGCTCTAACTGCTTATGCTGGAGAGTTTAATCGGCAACAGGCTCTCCAGGCTGGTTTTCAAAAGCATCTGAGCAAGCCTATCGAACCCAATAAGTTGATTCAGGCGATTTCCGACTTAATTGGGGGGGAGCAGCCATAATTAGTCAGGGAAAATGGACGCAAAATTGGTTGACGGCAGCCAAGGTTCTCGGCTTATTGTTGATTGTCATGATTGGTATAGTCTTTGCTTCGCCTTCTAAGGGTGCAATAACCAACCAACCTGCTAACTCAGAAGCTTGGGGTATGGCAATGATTTTTGTCTTGTTGTCCTATGGTGGCTGGAACGAGGCTGTATATATTTCGGCAGAGTTACGCGATCTTAAACGTACATGATCTCCTAACTACCCAAAAACTTTTCTACACAGCGAACAAACATTTCTACTCCCATCCCCAAAGCAGTTTCATCAAAATCGAAGCGGGGGTGATGATGGGGATAAGCTAATTTTTTCTCGGGATTAGCCGAACCTAAAAAGAAATAGCATCCTGGTACTTCATTCAAAAAGAAGGACATATCTTCTCCCCCCATAGTTTGGCACTCTGGCACTACTCCTACAGGAGTTTCGAC
>JBJOOY010000102.1:0-8843 GCA_046051065.1 Cyanobacteriota bacterium | reverse complement strand
ACTGTGGGAAAAAATCATTTAATATTTGTAGAACCCATATTTCAAAGCATCGCTCAAATTCATCGGGACGAATTTTCTCAAAAACGCGACGAAAAGTGTCTGGGCTAGGAATACCATTCGGTAGCTCTAAAAATGTTGATAACCAATCGTATTTACTTAATCCATAAAGTTCCATATCCTCCCAGCCATTGCCACCAGCAATAACTGATAAGACTGCAATTGTGAGGATATCCGACAATTGATGTAAGAGAGTTCTTGTTGAGCGATGATCTTGAATTAGTGCCAAACAATCATGAAGGCTTTGAGCAAGATCTGTGACATTTGAATCCGATGAATCAATAGTAGGTTGACCAGAAGCAATATCTGTGGACATTGGTAATACCTGAATATATTTAGATATTCTCTCCTATCTTCCTTCTAGAAAATCTGTATCCTAATATACTTTCTGAGATGCGCTTACCCTGGTCGATCGAGCGCGATTAAAATTGTCTCAGCTAAACTCTAATTATACAGGAGAGCCAAAATTTATTCAGCACAATTCTTTAGCAGCAGTTTCGAGCGCTAGTCCGCGATTTTTAACTTCTAACCAAATCAATAGTGCGTTAATATCTGCCGGATTTACCCCACCAATCCGGGTAGCTTGACCGATCGTCGCAGGTTGAACTTTAGTTAACTTTTCTCGCGATTCTTTAGAGAGAGTTTCGATCGAGTGATAATTAATATTACTCGGTAATTTCCGATTTGACTGTTTACTAACTCGATCGATTTGATGTTGTTGTCGATTCAAATAACCAGCATATTTAATCTCAATTTCGGCACCTTCAGCTTCACCAATATTCAGATTATCGTTACCCAATTCAAACTCAGTTAAAGTCTGATAATGAATCCCCGGACGGCGTAAAAGATCGGCAAGCGTAATCGAACCTTTAATAATCTCGCCAGTGGCATTAGTAATATCTTGACCGATCGGATCTAATTCTTTCACTCTAGTTTTTGCTAACCGTTCTTGTTCTGCAACAATATTTGCTTGCTTATTAGTAAATAACTCCCATCGGCGATCGTCGATCAGGCCAATTTCTCGACCTAATGGAGTCAATCGTCGATCGGCATTATCCGATCGTAATAGTAGCCGATATTCCGATCGACTGGTCAACATCCGATAGGGTTCGCGTAAATCCTTCGTACACAAATCATCAATTAATGTCCCCAAATAACTTTGTTCGCGCGGGAAGATTATCATTTCTCGATCGGTGACAAATCGCGCTGCATTTACCCCCGCCACAAAACCTTGTCCCGCCGCTTCTTCATATCCTGTTGTACCATTTACCTGTCCCGCACAGAATAAACCCTCGATTTTTTTGGTCATCAAGGTTGGGTAACATTGAGTCGCGGGAATATAATCGTAATCCACCGCATAAGCCGGACGCAACATCACGCATTCTTCCATCCCAGGCAAAGTCCGCAGCATTTGTACTTGCAGACTTTCGGGTAAACCAGTCGAGAAGCCTTGAATATAGAGTTCGGGAATATCCCGTCCTTCCGGCTCGATAAAGATCTGGTGACTTTCTTTATCTGCAAACCGGACGATTTTATCCTCGATACTCGGACAATAACGTGGCCCTTTGGAATCTACCCAACCGCCATAAACTGGCGATAGATGGAGATTGTCGCGAATTAATTGATGAGTCGCGGGAGTCGTTCGCGTCAAATAACAGGGAATCTGTTCCCGTTCTACCCACTCCTGCGGGTCAAAACTAAACCAGCGCACCTGCCGATCCCCAGGCTGCGGTTCCATCTTACTATAGTCAACCGATCGCTTATCGACCCGTGCTGGCGTACCAGTTTTCAGTCGTCCGGTTTCAAAGCCGAGCCGATTGAGAGTTTCGCTCAATCCCGTCGCCGCAAATTCCCCCGCGCGTCCGGCGGACATCGATTTTTTCCCAACCCAAATTGTCCCATTCAAAAACGTTCCCGTCGTCAGAATCACCGCTTTACATGCAAATGCTCCGCCGAAATACGTCTCAACCCCAATCACCTCTTCATTCTTGCCCAATACCAAATCCGTTACCATTCCTTCGCGAATGACGAGATTTGCCTGATTTTCAACAATATTTTTCATTACCGCTGCATATTCGCGCTTGTCGGTCTGGGCGCGTAATGCCCACACAGCGGGGCCTCTGGTGTCATTTAAGACCCGCTTCTGGAGATAGGTGCGATCGGCTATTTTACCAATTTCCCCGCCCAGCGCGTCGATTTCATGGGTGAGCTGGGACTTCGCTGGGCCCCCGACGGCGGGATTGCAGGGTTGCCAGCCGATTTTATCGAGGTTGAGAGTGAGCAGGAGAGTACGACAGCCTAATCTGGCGGCGGCGAGTGCGGCTTCACAACCTGCATGTCCAGCACCAACAACGACGAGATCGAAGGCATCTTGAAATTCAATTGGGGGATTCATAAAACTTGAGATAGAGCGGTACCGACGAGTATCGACCATCTTATATTCTAACGTGGCTCTCCTGTACTTATGAGTTTTGATGGGGATCCGATCGAGTTCTTCTCCCATCCGCAACATCAGACGCTCCTCGATCTAGGCTTTTGCGATCGGATTGAGTGGACATCTAAGGTGATTCTTGATAAAGAAGATACCCATAAGCCGGGTTTTGACTCCGTTCAACTCTCAGTGATTGAGCGGAGTCAAAACCACAAACAAGGGTATATTTATTCCAGGGAATCACCTAAGCTTTGCTACTACATCCACAGCCTGTATTTCCGCAACCTTGTCCGGCAGGATGACCGTTAGCACAAGCTTCGCTACAGTAATGTTGATTATCTTTGACGAGCGCATCTGATAGTGAAACTATGCATAAACAAGGTTCGCACGCACACTTCATTTGGGTAACGGTAGACATATTAGACTCCTAAAATACATTTACGTTTATATCTTAACATATGAATGAGTATTCAGGTATTTATTTTTACCAAGTAACAAGGGTTTAAAGCCCCTGCCTTTAGGCAGACTGTTTTTGGGACGGGGTTTGAATCTCTGTCACAAAAACGAACTTATTACTGATTACTTATTACTTAATCAAAGCGAGGTAATTGACACATCGATCGAGAATTACCAGGCTAAATCAGCAAACCTTGGCAATAACTTCGCCACGCCAGCGAGATTGGTACAGGCATCTGGTAAAGTTACCAGTAGCGAATTGGGATTAGATCGTGAATCAACTTTGGGCATATTTAATCATTGAAGAATTGGTCAGAAATGCGATCGATTACTTTGTCATTTCGCCTGGTTCTCGATCGACACCATTAACAGTCAGCGTGGCTCAAAATTTGTCAGCTCGACGTATTATTTGTGTAGATGAGCGCGGTGCGGCATTTCATGCAGTTGGCTACGCGCGCGCTACAGGCAAACCAGCCGTATTGATTTGTACCTCTGGCTCGGCGGCTGCTAACTATTTCCCCGCAGTAATCGAAGCAGCTACAGATGGTGTACCGATGATAATATTATCTGCCGATCGACCGCCAGAATTGCGGCAGACGGGGGCAAATCAAACGATCGAACAAGTGAATTTATATGGGGCTTACCCGAACTGGCAATTCGATTTACCTTGCCCTACTGCCGAAATTGAGCCGAAAATGGTGTTGACGACGATCGATCTAGCCATCGATCGATCGCAACAATCTCCCAGTGGTGTGGTACATCTCAATTGCATGTTTCGCGAACCATTAGCACCTACTAACGCACCGATAAACCTACCCGTCAGTTTACAGCAATGGCAAATAAGTGGAGATCCTTATACCCGTTATGCAGGTAGATTAACCATTCCGGCTGCTGTCGAAATCCAGTCTCTAATTAACATCATGCAACGCACGATTAAAGGCGTTGTGGTAGTAGGTCAACTAAAATCTGCGGTAGAAATTAAAGCTGTACTGCGATTGGCAGCTAAGTTAAATTGGGCTGTGTTTGCCGATATTCAATCGGGGTTGCGATTGAGTGACGATTTGCCGAATTTAATCCATTATTTCGATCTATTATTACTCACAGATCGATCGATCTTACTCGATCGGATCGATACAGTAATTCAGTTCGGCACCAGAATTGTCTCTACCCGGTGGCTAAAATGGTTAGAGCGAAATCCGCCCATCCATTATGTTGCGATCGTTAATGATGCCGAACGTCACGATCCCAGTCATTTAGTCTCACTGCGGATCGAAGCTGACATCGCCGAGCTGTGCACTCGATTAGCGCGAGATTTATTACCATCCTCGCAGTCGCCGTGGGTACGCAAATTACGACAGGCTTCAGATTGCATCGGGGTTTCAGTCGATAAATTTTTAAAAACCGTTAAATTAACCGAACCCTCGATCGCGCGAATTGTCTCTCAACTAATCCCCGCTCAACATGGTTTATGGGTAGGGAATAGTATGCCGATTCGCGATCTAAATATGTACGGGGTCAAAGATCGGAGCGGTTTACGGATTGGGGCAAATCGGGGCACGAGTGGGATTGAAGGTGCGATCGCTGCCGCAACGGGATTTGCAGCGGGTTTACAGGCTCCAGTGACAGCAATGATTGGGGATTTAGCCAGTCTGCACGATTTAAATTCGCTGGCATTATTACAGCGGAGTTTACAACCAGTAGTTGTCATCATTATTAACAATGATGGTGGCGGAATTTTTTCGTTCTTACCGATCGCCAAATCTACCGACATCTTCGAGCCTTATTTTGGCACCCCGCATGGTTTAAATTTCTCTCATGCAGCGGCAATGTTTGCGATCGATTACTATCATCCACTCGATCGATCTGAGTTTATCGCCAATTACACGCGATCGTTAGAACTTGGACGCACTGCCATCATTGAGGTAACAACGGATCGATCTGAAAATTGGCAATTCCATCAAGCTCTTCAGCAATATCTCCAGTTAAGAGGGGATCGGGAATAGGGGATTGTACTCGTTTACTTTCCCTATCCTCAGATAAGAGTGACAGTTTAGCACTTTATGCTGAAATTATCATTTTTGAGTAAATTTGAGCGGAAATTAGGCGGAGTCTGATGTAGAAATATCTACATTTTAGATTTAAATATATATATGCGTACTTCGGATCGATTAACGGCAATTTTGACAGGAACGGCGGTCGTTAGTGCGATCGTTATTACCTTACCTAATGCGGCTCAAGCTTTACCTGGTTCTCAGATTAATGACATTGCGCGGGAAGTAACCGTCTTAATTCGTGGCGAGCAGGGACATGGTTCTGGAGTAATCATCAACAAAAAGGGTAATATCTATTATGTTTTAACTGCCGAACATGTAATCAGACAAAAAGATGACTTTAAACTTGTAACAGCCGATAAGCAGGCATACACGATCGACTATAGCAAGATCGAAAAAATTAAGGGAGTCGATTTAGCGATCGTGCCATTTACCAGCGATAAAAATTACCAGACTGTAAAAATTAGCACCGCCAAAGCTAGCGAAGGACAAGCGGTATATCTCTCTGGTTGGCCTTTAAATGGCGCAATCGGGAATGCGGCTGGGGGCGAGTTAGTTCGCCAATTTACCAGTGGTAGTATCTCTGCCTTCCTACCCCAATCCCTGAATGGTTATAGCATGATTTATACTAATGTCTCCCGCGCGGGGATGAGTGGTTGTCCGGTTTTGGATACTGCGGGCAGATTAGTTGGGATTCATGGTATGGGGGATAAAGAGGATCCGCGTCAACTGATGGAATCCGGATTGAGTCAGGAAACGGCAGCAGGTTTGGCTGCTAAAATCAAACCTGGTTTTAACTATGCTGTGCCAATTGGCGTGTTCCTAGAACAGTCGCAATCTGTTGGGCTAGATGCTAATGCCCTGACGATCGATAAATCTGCCGCGCCAGAAGCAGGTGAGGCTTATGTTGCTAGCGAGAAGCCAGATCCGCGTGATAAAATCGATAATATCCAGGTCACATTAAAAACGGTAAAAGGGGTTACTAAAACTTTGAAGGATACTCGCGAAACAATCCAAGATTTCCGGAATACAATCCGCAATCCGTTTGGGTTCTAAATTAAAACCTCAATATTAATCCAGCTGATCGGCGATCGTAATTTACAGTCAGCTAGATTAAAATGAGATAATTAGTTAAACACTAGAAAGATTGTGCCTCAAGTTGCTCTAGATAATTTGATTATTGCGGCTAAAGCTGGTAACTTAGTCAGCTTTCCGACTGATACTGTGCCTGCTCTAGCTACACTACCCGACTGCGCCGAATTAATATTTCAGACCAAACAGCGAAGTCAAGATAAGCCGCTGATTTTAATGGTGGGTGAAGTAGCCGATCTATGGCAATTTACGCAGGGAACCGATCGAGAAATTGAGATCTGGCAAGCAGTTGCCGATCGATATTTACCTGGTGCGTTAACTTTAGTTTTACCTGCATCAGATCGCGTGCCAACCGTCATGAACCCACTGCGGAATAATACGATTGGCGTGCGAGTTCCCGCCCACGATCTCGCTCGATCGATCCTCGATCGGACGGGGGCTTTAGTAACTACTAGTGCTAATTTATCTGGTCGTCCGCCACTGTTGACAATGGTAGAAATTAGCGATAATTTTCCTCAAGTTTTCACATTAGATGTTAGTGTTGATTCGGCGGAGCCAAATCGATCTCAACCATCTCAACCATCCACAGTAATTAAATGGACGGGTAATAGTTGGCAATTACTCAGACAGGGTGCAATTAATTTTATCGATGTTTAAATGATAATTTCGATCGCCCAAAAATCGGGATAATTTTCATTAAATCATCCCGATCGACTCATCAATTCTTTAGATTAAAACTACCAACGCGATCGAGTAAAAATCTCCGAGCTTTTAATGCACTGATTCTGTTGCTGCGGTCACTTTTCCCCGACCGTTATTATTACTAGTTTCATGTACAGTATTGCGCGGTTGAATTACACCAAACCCACCATGATTGCGCCGATAAACAACATTGATTTCTCCAGTTTCGACACTGCGATACATATAGAAATCATGATCGACTAGTTGCAATTGTGCCACCGCTTCTTCGATCGTCAATGCTGACATGGCAAAGTATTTAGTCCGCACGACCTCTGCTGGCAATGTTACTGCCCGATTATCGGTAAGATTATAATCTAATAAATCTAACTCTAAATCCTCTCCTATATCTTTTAGATCTGCTGAACTTTTCTTACTAGCATGACGTTCTTTATACTTGCGTAATTGACGAGAAATCTTATCGGCAACTAGGTCGATACTTGCATATAAATGTTCGCTGGCTTCTTGCGCTCGAATAATTGCACCGTTAGCATAAACTGTAACTTCAGCTACTTGTGCTGCGGCAATGCGGGGATTTTTAGCAACCGACAGATTTACATCTACTCCTGTCGTAATATTTTCAAAATGGCTAACTGCCTTTTCGATCTTCTGGTTCACATAGTCACGGATTGCATCGGTAATCTCGATGTTCTTACTCTGGAGCACAAGCTTCATAAGCATCTCCCACTAGGTATATTGTTGGAATTTAAAGTTGAGATCGGCAGAAAAGTTTTGGAACCAGATCGATTCCAGACGTAGCGACTTTTGCTGACCATGCTGACTAGATCGATTACACTACTTTGCAGGATCGAAGTCAGATTCTGCAAGTGACAATCTAGGAATGAAAAATGTAACTACCTCTACCTTTTTTGTGACTGACTATACGATAACATTTTATTTGACTGTCCGAGACTTAATGCGATCGCGCGGTTAGAATACTTTGCAATCTGTGACATTCATTTACATCTGGCAGAATAACCAGTCTCCTTTACAATTACTGTTAGCTATCGCACATTTTCGCTTGCCGAATAATACTTTTATGATGACGACTACAGCCACAATTCGCGTACCTGCTACTACTGCTAATTTAGGGGCGGGATTTGACTGTATCGGTGCGGCCTTGAGCCTATATAATGAATTTACCATCTCCCTGATCGATACTAAAGACTTAGTAATCACCGTGCATGGATTAGAAGCCGATCGAGTCGATACCGATCCGCGTAATCTTGCTTATCAAGCCTTTGTCAAACTTTACACTCAGATCGATCGCACCCCGCCTGGCATCCAGCTTGAGATTAAATTAGGCATCCCACTGGCTAGAGGTTTAGGTAGTTCGGCGACAGCAATTGTGGGTGGCTTATTAGGTGCAAATGCGATTGCTGGTTCCCCACTCTCACCCGCAGAAGTGATGCAACTAGCGATCGAAATGGAAGGTCATCCCGACAATGTAGTACCCGCCCTGATTGGCGGTTGTCGCTTGGCGGCGACGGTGGCGAATGGTTGGTCGATCGCGGATATTCCCTGGCATAGTAGTATCGTCCCCGTGGTGGCTATTCCCAATTTTGAACTATCGACAGCCGAGGCTAGAAGCGTTTTACCGCAGACATACAGTCGTGCCGACGCAATCTTTAACACAGCGCATTTAGGTTTAATGGTGCGAGGCTTGGAAACGGGTAATGCTGAGTGGTTGAGCGCGGGATTAGTCGATCGGATCCATCAACCCTATCGTCAAAAGTTGATTCCTGGCTATTCTGATGTAGAGCAAGCCGTAATTCGGGCTGGTGGCTATGGAATGGTAATTAGTGGTGCTGGGCCTACTTTACTCGCTTTAACTAGTGTAGAACAAGCTTCAGCCGTTGCAACTGTAATGTCTGAAACTTGGGCAAAACACGATGTTCGAGTGCAAGCTCAACCCCTGGAAGTAGATATCCAAGGGGCTGTAGTTAGCTAAATAATTTACGTGCGAGGAAATATGCCGCGATCGATTTAGCATCGATCGGTTCGCCATTATGAATCGC
>JBJOOY010000101.1:0-5136 GCA_046051065.1 Cyanobacteriota bacterium | reverse complement strand
TTTTAGCTGTAATAATAGCCTTTTATAGGAATGCTGTACCCATTTTTAGGAGGTGTGTGTTCTAACATTCAACACTTCTGGTTTATTATAAGTCAGGAATATCATTTTGCCCTTTGTATTTATCACAGGTAGAACCGAATTTAACCTTTGAAGATTAAGCTCTAATCCCTAATACCATTCCCAATAGCAAGCCAAAGCCAATCCAGACATTCTCCCGAAATATTTGGGGATAGACAGCAGGCGGAATTGTCGGTTGCTTGAGGCGGAGATATTGCCACAGCCAACAACCAGCCGCTATTACCAAGAGTACCCAAAACATACTCTGTAACCCCATAATTTTGCCCATGTAGCCCAGTAAAGCAACGGTTAAGGTAAAAAAGATAGCGATCGCCTCTGCCACGTACTTACCGAAGAATAGAGCACTAGATTTAACTCCAATTCGCCGATCGTCTTCTCGATCGGACATAGCATAAACAGTATCGAATCCCAGCGTCCAAAAAATCGTCGCTCCCCACAAATACCAAGTCGGAGCGATAAGATTTGCCGTCACCATCGACCAACTAATCAACACAGCAAATCCCCACGCGATCGACAAAACTAATTGTGGCACTGGAAATACTCGCTTCGCGGCAGGGTATAATAAAATTACTGGAACTGCTGCTACACACAGCCAGAAAGTGAGTGAATTTAGGTATAAGGCCAAAATTGCCGCACAAATTATTGAAACAAATAATACGCCAATTCCTGTCGAGATCGATAGCGACCTAGCCGCTAGGGGGCGATTTTTCGTCCGCTCCACTTGAGGATCGATATCTCGATCCCACAAGTCATTCGCAACACAGCCTGCGCCACTAGTCGCCAAAGTACCTAAAATAATTACCCCCAGTAATGGTAGCGGCGGATTCCCCCGCGCCGCCAAACACAAACCCCACAAGGCAGGAATCATCAAAATCAATCTCCCCGCAGGTTTGTCCCAGCGCAAGAGACGAATCACAATCAGCCAAGTTGGTTCGGTCAAATGAGCCATAAGAAAATTATGAATTATGAATTAGCAACTACTATCCACTATCCCCTATTCCCTAGCCACTAGCCACTATCCCCTATTCCCTAGCCACTATCCCCTATCCCCTATTCCCTAGCCACTATCCCCTATCCCCTATCCCCCAAAATTGCCAAATATTAAAAAAAATTCGCTTCGATCGAGCCAGTTGCGTATAATCGTTACAGAAAGCTCTTTCTTACTAACTTTTCTAACAAATTGTTTCGATATTCACATCAACTTACTCGAACATGCCACGAATCCTAGTCATAGATGATGATGTAGCAATCTCTGAAATAGTCTGTATTAACCTCGAAATGGCTGGATATGAGGTCAATCAATCACCTGATGGTATTCAAGGTCAGGCAATGGCGATCCAAATCCAACCAGATTTGGTCGTGCTAGATTTAATGCTGCCTAAAGTTGATGGTTATACAATCTGCCAACGACTACGCCGCGACGATCGTACTTCAGATATTCCCGTATTAATGCTGACGGCTCTCAGCCAAACGCAAAATAAAGTAGAAGGGTTTAATGCGGGAGCGGATGACTATCTCACCAAGCCGTTTGAAATCGAAGAACTGCTCGCGCGCGTTCGCGCTCTACTGCGCCGCACAGATCGGATCCCTCAAGCTGCCAAACATAGTGAAATTCTCAACTATGGTTCGCTGACATTAGTCCCTGAGCGATTCGAGGCAATTTGGCACGGCTCGACGATTAAACTCACCCATCTTGAATTCGAGCTGTTGCATTGTTTACTACAACGACATGGGCAAACAGTGTCGCCGAGCGACATTCTCAAAGAGGTCTGGGGTTACGATCCTGATGACGATATCGAAACAATTAGGGTGCATATTCGCCATCTTCGCACTAAAATGGAACCCGATCCACGTCGGCCAAAGTATATTAAAACAATCTATGGTGCGGGTTATTGTCTCGAACTACAAAACGAGCGCGAGGAAGAAAAAGCACCAGTCGGTTAATTAATAAAAAACAAGTTAATTTTGGGCAATCTCGATCGATATTCGATCGCTATTATGTTTAAATTAAACACTCTTTAAAGACGATCGTTACAGTTGTCCCAAGATTAACTTGACTCTCGATCTCGATTTCACCATCATGACTAGTGACGATTGCTTTAGCAATTGCTAAACCCAAGCCAGAACCACTACTCACATCAGAATTTCTAGCCGTGCGAGCGGGATCGACACGATAAAATCGATCGAATAGATAGGGAAGTGCGGTATCGGGAATGCCCATCCCATTATCTTTAACTGTAACTTGAAGGTAAGAAATATTTTGACGCATTAATTGTTGTAGTCGCACATCAATCTGTGACTGAAATTGCTCTTTTACAGGCATATATTGAATCGCATTAGTCAGTAAATTAGTAAATAATCGCCCGAGTCGATCCCAATCGCCCTCAATCCTAAATACTTCAAATTCGGGATGCTCGACGGGTAATCGTGGATCGATTATTTCGAGGGTGAGTTTAATCCCCTTATCTGCTGCGGCTGATTGTTGTTCTTCGATCGTTTCCATCAGCAGGGCATCGAGTGGTACAATTGTAGACTGCGGTGTAGCAATGCTACTATCTTGCCGCGCGAGAAATAATAAATCGTCAACTAATCTCCCTAAGCGACGTGTCAGCCGTTCGATGGTTTGCAGTTGTTGGCGATGGTGGGCTGCTAAAGGTTCTTCACTGAGTGCAACTTGGACGTTAGTTTGGATGATGGCGATCGGGTTGCGCAGTTCGTGAGAAGCATCTGCGGTAAACTGGGTAAGTTGTTGATAAGATGCTTTAATCGGCTCGATCGCAATCCCCGATAATAACCAACCGATCGCTGCAACGCTAGTAATCACTAGTGAAGTGCCAATTGTCAGATCGATAATCAATAACTCCGTGGGTTTAGTAACTTCAAACCAAGGATGACTGAAACGCAGAAAGCCCACTAGTTGACCATTTCCAGTCACTGGCGCGGTGATTTGACGGAGAATGCGATCGCCCTTGACATGGACGGTTTCACCAGCGAGATTGAGCCAAACGGGGAGATCGAGCGGTTCGCGCAGGGTAGACCACAGTAATTTGCCACTGAGGTTAAATAATTCTAGATCGATCCGATCGTCATCCACTCGATCGGAGTTATCCTGAAAACTGGCAGCAACATTAATGCGAAATTGCGATGCTGGTGGAGCGGATCCGTCAACAATTGCCGTGGCAGCATCAATTTTATCGATCGCAATCGATCGACTGACCACTTCCACAACATGGTATAAAGTATCATCGATGCGTTCGATCAGAGTAGTGCGCACGTAAATATACATGCCAATCGCAAAGACAAATAACACGATTGCCGTGACGATCGTATACCAAATCGCTAGCCGACGGCGGGTAGTTTGAAACATAAAACGATCGGAATGTGGGATCTAACAGGATAAGATAAGAAGTGCATCTAATTTAAAGCTGTGACTACGACATTTACCAATGAAATCATCGATCGAAATCGACTGGGAACAATTGCATCAAGTTTCGGAAGACGACCCTGAGTTCGAACTAGAACTACTCACAATGTTAGCGGAAGATGTGAAAATTCATATCGAAGATCTGCGCAAAGCAATATTAGATCGAGATGCCAGCTCGATCGCTCATGAAGCTCATTATATCAAGGGTGCTAGTTCCACGCTGGGCATTGTGACTGTCACGGCTTTAGCCAAGCAAATCGAACAATTAGCCCACGCACAAATCACCACTGATACGGCTCCACTGGTAGAGCAAATGAGGATCGAGATCGATCGATTAGAAAGTTATTTAATGACGAGAAAATGAGGTATGGATCTGTATACTTATCCACTCCTCTATAGTGGTACTTTAGTCAAACGATACAAGCGATTTTTTGCAGATATCGAATTGACAACAGGTGAACTAATTACGGCACACTGTCCCAATACAGGGCCGATGACAGGAGTATGTCAAATTGGTGCTCCCGTGCAAGTTTCTTATCACGATAATCCACGCCGCAAACTAGCTTACACCTGGGAAATGATTCAAGTAAATGGTGTTTGGGTTGGCATCAATACCGCATTACCCAATCGCATTATTAAAATAGCTTTACAACAGCACTTATTTCCGGAATTAGGACTCTATCAAACCATTCGATCGGAAGTAGCTTATGGTCTAAATAACGGCAGTAGAGTAGACTTTTTACTCGAGAGTGAAACACGATCGATCTATGTCGAAGTGAAAAATACTACTTGGTCGATCGATGATGTTGCCGTCTTTCCCGATACTGAGACGACTAGGGGTCAAAAGCACCTGCGCGAATTGACTGATTTGCTGCCCGACACCCGTGCAGTAATGTTATATTTTATCAATCGTGGCGACAAGGCAAAATTTGCCCCAGGTGACAGTACAGATCCTACTTATGGCAAACTATTCCGGATGGCAATTAACAAGGGATTAGAGGTGCTTCCCTGTCGATTCGAGGTCAGTCCTCAAGGCGTTAAGTATCTGGGTACAGCCACATTAATTTTACCAGATTTATAAATTGCCACTCGTCATACCAATGAAGTAGGAGATTAATCCAGTCAGTGGTGCAGGACCAGACATATCTGTAGGTAAGAAAATCCTTGCACTTACAGCTATTAGTGCAACTAGAAAGATTAGCATGATGAACAATGGCCCGATATTTTGGCGAATAAAAGTCATAATTAATTTCAGAATCGATCGTCAATTTCAATTTGCAGCGGTTTGCTAGAGACAATGCCGCAAAATTTAGATGTTACTCTAAATCCAATTTCTATTCTAGCTAAGTTTGCGCTTCATCTGGTTCGATTGGGGCATGCCACGGTGCCAAGAATATCAGTAAAATCAGTCCAGGGATTGCCGCAACGATACTCAACAGAAAAAAATTAGACCAACCAACTTGTCTAGCAATACCCCCCATTGGTGCCACAATAAAACTCTTGCCAGACAGCATCAAACTAGTAAATAAAGCATACTGAGTTGCCGAAAATTGTCGGTTGCATAGACTCGTTAAAAAAGCGATAAACGCAGTAACTTCGAGCCCTGCAAAAAAGTACTCGGAATTAATCGCCAG
>JBJOOY010000100.1:0-2781 GCA_046051065.1 Cyanobacteriota bacterium | reverse complement strand
CGACTAATAGCGATCGAGTCGTGCCAGCAAGAGTCCCATCTGGCAACCTTGCCTTCCCATCTATCACCTCAATTTGCCGTCGATACCAAGGGTATTTACCATCGGGTAAACCTAGTGGTGATAAGGCATCACTGACTAAAAATAATCCTTCACCATAGTTACCCGATCGGAGCAATACTTTTAACATCGCGGGGTGAACGTGTTGTCCGTCAGCAATAAACCCACACCGAACGTGCGGGCTAGTTAATGCGGCACCCAGCAACCCAGGCTCGCGATGGTGCAATCCTGGCATGGCATTAAAGGCATGAGTTACCATTGATGCCCCACTATTAAAAGCCTGCTCTGCTTGGGCAAAATTTACCTGAGAGTGCCCTAAACTGATAATTATATCTAAAGATTTCAAATAAGGAATGACGATGCTGTTAGGGTCTAATTCAGGTGCGAGTGTAATCGCTTTGACTATACCCGCATAGTTACCGAGTACCGTCACCACTCGATCGATTGTTAGGGGTAGCAAGTATTCGGCTGGATGAGCGCCTCTTTTTTGGGGATTTAAAAACGGCCCCTCCAAATGAACGCCGAGTACTTGGGCGGTACCATCGCATTGGTGCGCCATATATTCAGCCAAGACAGCCAGAGCGCGATGAATATTCTCGATCGAAGTAGTGACTAGAGTTGGTAAAAATTTATCAACACCCTGTGCCCACAGAAAATCACAAATCTGCCTCAATCGCTCTAAATCTCCCATGTGCAGATCGGGAAATGCTAATCCTAAAGCCCCATTAATTTGGAGATCTACTCCACCCAACGACAGCCAATCTCCCGCCAAATCTAAAGTCGGCAAATCATCAGCCACTAGATGTTCGGCAATCTGAGTAATTTGACGATCGCGAATAACTATCTGTCGGATCTTTCGATCGCCAGGAATCAGAGCGTTAATAATTCTACAATCGTTCATATGTTAAGTCCACAGTATGATTGATTCGTTGATGACATTCAGGGTAGCTGTTGTCATCTAACAATCACAAATTACCATCTCACCACCATAAATTATGACAACACCCTCGATCGGCATCATTATGGGTAGCGATTCTGACTTACCAACAATGAAAGCTGCCATCGAAATCTGTGAACAATTTAACATCGCTCATGAAGTCGAGATTGTCTCCGCACATCGCACTCCAGAACGGATGGTAGAATATGCCCAAACAGCAGATCGAAGAGGCTTAAAAGTGATTATCGCTGGAGCGGGCGGGGCAGCCCATTTACCAGGCATGGTTGCCGCTCTTACTCCTTTACCCGTCATCGGCGTACCAGTTCAAACCAAGGCTTTGCAGGGATTAGATTCACTGTACTCGATCGTCCAAATGCCAGCAGGTATCCCTGTTGCAACAGTCGCGATCGGTAATGCTACCAATGCTGGGCTACTTGCCATTCAGATTTTGGCGACACAAGATTCCGTATTGTTAGATCGAGTTCGATCTTATCGTCACCATCTTAAGCAAATAGTACTGGATAAGCAAGCAAAGTTAGAACGAGTTGGTTATAGTAATTATCTAACGCCTGCTGAAGATTTAGGGTGATTTCCCTACGTATCGTACAACAAGAAGAGGTAATAATTAATACCTAGTATTAATGCCGAACTCTGATAAAAAGTATCGTATTATACAGAATCTTTATACCTCCAAACACAGAATTGTTCAATTAGGATACAAAATTTTCTATATAAAATACTCTGGCGTGTAGGGACAGAATCGAGTGCTAAAAAAAATTCTCTTTGTGTGTGCGATCGCTCTATGGGTCTTAAGTGGTCCTCTGATGGGCGATGCTTTGGCGGCTGCCGATCCCAAAACGGCTGAAATCGAAAAAGTCGTTAATGCGATGAATAATGGGATCAACAATGGTGATACTGCTTGGATGCTAATGTCATCAGCATTAGTCTTGCTGATGACCCCTGGATTGGCATTTTTCTATGGTGGTTTGGTACGTTCTCGAAATGTACTCAATACCATGATGATGAGTCTAGTCTTGATGGCTGTTGTCGGTGTTACTTGGGTGCTATGGGGGTATAGTATTGCCTTTTCGCCCGATTCGGTATCGACAGTTAAGGATGTAATTACCGCTAAGACGAATCCGATTGTTGGTAACTTGAATTGGTTTGGGTTAAATGGCGTTGCTTTCGACAAACCCGATCCGGTGGGTTATGCACCGACGATCCCGCATCAAGTATTCATGATTTATCAGATGATGTTTGCGATCATCACACCAGCCTTAATTTCTGGTGCAATCGTCGAACGGATGAGTTTCAAAGCTTATTTCTGGTTTATCTTAATTTGGTCAACGATTATTTATTCCCCCTTGGCTCACATGGTTTGGGGTAAAGGCTATATTGGCACTACAATTGGTGCCCTAGACTTTGCTGGTGGTACCGTCGTTCACATTAGTTCTGGCGTATCTGCAGTAGTTGCCGCAATGCTAGTCGGCTCGCGTAGGACTTATCCAAATCAACCAGCAGCACCACATAACGTGCCGTATGTGCTGCTGGGAATTGGATTACTCTGGTTTGGTTGGTTTGGTTTCAACGGTGGTAGTGCCCTCGGCGCTAATGGTTTAGCTGCTGTCGCCTTTGTCGCCACAGCCGTTGCTGCCTGCGCAGGTGGTTTGATGTGGATGATTCTAGAGTGGGTATTGCGGAGCAAGCCTACTGCGGTAGGGATTGCCAGTGGTTTCTTAGCTGGTTTAGTCGGGATTACACCTGCCGCTGGTTTTGTCACACCTTTA
>JBJOOY010000099.1:0-8633 GCA_046051065.1 Cyanobacteriota bacterium | reverse complement strand
ATCTATTAATGGCTTACGTCCATATTGCCCACAATTTTGACATTATCTTCGATCGTGCAATTGTGGGCAATATGGACGTAAGCCATTAATAGATTGTGATTGCCGATCGTGGTTGCTTCACCGATACCTGTAGCACGATTGATGGTTACATATTCGCGAATTCGATTATAGTTACCAATTTTGACCCAAGTTTCACCACCTTTATATTTTAGATCCTGACTGTCTAACCCGATCGCTGCCCCAGCAAAAATCTGATTGCCAACACCAATAATCGTGGGTCCCTCGATCACAACATGCGGCCCAATTGTAGTTCCCGCACCGATTGTGACATTTTCGCCAATAATCGCATAGGGGCCAACCTGTACAGTAGGATCTAGTTCCGCACCGGGATGCACCACAGCGGTGGGATGAATTCGTGTTATTAACATTGCTACTCCAGCCATCTTGTCATTTTCCTACGGTTGGGTTGTTGATGATGCAGATGCTTGGCATATTCGATCGTCTTAACAGTTGCGAATCCACCCGATCGCCTAAATCAACGATTCTAGTGCCTCACAGTCTGTCTAGTCGATGGTGCAATCCTCTTGGCTGTTGGGCTGTTGCAAGTCGGTTGTTACCAGTTATTGCACCCATAGTTTGGGAGGAACCTGACACTCTCATCTGCTGTGTATCATCCGATCGCCAACTGTCCGTTATACTTCCACCAGAGCAAACATCAGAGTACCAGAGCTAGCTAGTTGACCATCGACTTCTGCACGAGCATGCATCTTAGCAAACCGACGACGTTTAAACGCTTGGAGTTCCACTGTCATGATCAATTGGTCGCCAGGTACTACTTGCTGGCGAAATTTGACTCCATCAATCCCCGTAAACATAAATAGACCACCACCATATTCGGGGAGTTGGGTGAGGACAATTCCCCCAACTTGAGCCATCGCCTCAACAATCATTACACCTGGCATCAGTGGATGTCCGGGAAAATGTCCTTGAAAAAAAGGTTCGTTAAAGGTCACACTTTTTACACCCACTGCTTTTACACCCGGCACAAAGTCGATAATTTTATCGACTAGCGCGAAAGGATACCGATGTGGTAAAAGTTTCTGAATTTCTTGGATGTTAAAAGTGGTTTTCGTCACAGTGGTTGTTGCTGCTGTCACTGCTGGATTAGACTGCGATCGATCGTCTGGCATCGCTGCTGACGAATCGGCTACAGGTGCAGCAGTATCTTGAAATCGATCTAAGGTAGTGGACATGGGGGCTGTATTAATATTAATTGGTGATTGGTTTATTGTTGATTTGGCTGCGCTCTGGCTCCCTCTCGATTTAATTGCTCCGCCTGGAAGGGGATCTGTGTTGCCGAGTGAGTGCTGGGCGGGGGATAGAAAAACTAAAATTTAGATTGAGAGTTAATCTAAAACTTGGTGAAAAGTCGATCGATTATCCCCTACTTAATATCCCATTTCATGTAACCTTTGTGCCAATTGGACATGTAGTTGATGACTGGCTTTGTATGCCAGGAAGTGGGCTTGAGGAAATTTACCTAGTAGACTGATATCGCCGATTAAGTCTACTAGTTTATGACGTGCTGGTTCATTTGGGAATCGTAGTGGTGGATTCAACCAGTCGCGATCGTTACAAACAAGCGCATTATCTAAACTACCACCTTTAATCAATCCTGCGGCCCTCAGTCGATCGATCTGATCTGCCAAGCCAAATGTTCGCGCTGGAGCTACTTGAGTCGTAAAATCATCTTTGCCTGGTTGCCAACTATGCCACTGATTGCCGATCGGCGCTACATCAAAATCAATGCCATAGGTAAATCTTAATACTGGTGATGGTAGTGCTGCCACAAAAATATCGTCTTGCTGAATCCAGACTGGTGCGGTTAATACTCCAGATGTGGCTAAATCACCCATGACTGGCTCGATCCCCGCTCGAACGATCCCATCTATCCAAACTCGAGCCGAACCATCCAGCAGCGGTAATTCAGCCCCATCGATCTCGATCCGCGCATTCTCGATGCCCAATGCGCTCAAAGCTGCCAGTAAATGTTCTACAGTCCTCACCGATGCATCATTTGCGGTTAACTCAGTCGAAAGAGTTGTTTGACTCACACTAGCAATATGCGCCGGAATCTGGGGCAGATCGGGTAAATCTACCCTGATAAAATAACGCCCCATCCCAGGCTCGGCGGGAAAAATCTTGACAGTGGTGGTTATCCCAGAATGCAGTCCAATCCCCTGAAATTCACAAATGTTTGCGACTGTAGACATTTACAATATGGTAAAGGTATCTGTTTAAAATCGAGCGGTGTTGATGATGGCACGATCAATCTTAGTTTAACCGAGTCAATCCAAATTGTGCTAATTAGGTAATACTGCTATGGCGGTTCCAATTCTAGTGATTCGAGACTGATATCTTCTACTTAACCTATTTTTTCTAATGATTGAGTATCGGCCGATTTATCTCGACCATCATGCGACTACTCCAGTAGATCCACAGGTATTAGCCGCAATGTTGCCCTATTTTACCGAACATTTTGGTAATCCTACCAGTACCACTCATCAATATGGTTGGGCGGCGGAAGCTGCCGTCACTCAGTCGCGATCGAGTCTAGCTGCCGCAATTGCTGCAAGTCCTGAAGAAATTGTGTTTACTAGTGGTGCGACAGAAGCAAATAATCTTGCCCTCAAAGGGGTTGCGGAAGCATATTTTAGCAAAGGGCAGCATATTATTACGCTGCAAACCGAACATAATGCTGTATTAGATCCTTGTCAATATCTGGAATCGTTAGGATTTACAGTTACTTATTTGCCCGTTCGAGCTGATGGTTTATTAGACTTAGAACAACTAACAAATGCCATTAAATCTGAGACAATTTTAATCTCAATTATGGCTGCTAATAATGAGATTGGGGTCTTACAACCATTAGCAGAAATTGGCAAGATCTGTAAAGAAAGGGGAATATTATTTCATACCGATGCCGCACAAGCGATCGGTAAAATTCCTTTAGATGTTAACTTATTAAATATCGATTTGATGTCGATGACTGCCCATAAGGTGTATGGGCCAAAGGGCATCGGTGCATTATACGTCCGTCGTCGTCATCCGCGCGTGAAATTATTACCCCAACTGCACGGTGGCGGACACGAACGCGGGATGAGATCGGGTACTTTATATCCACCACAGATCGTTGGATTTGCCAAGGCTGTAGAAATTGCCCTCGCCGAGATCGAACCAAGAACGTTGAAATCGATCGAGTTGCGCGACAGATTGTGGTCGCAATTGCAGCAAATCGAGGGGATCTACCTCAACGGTCATCCGATCGATCGGTTGGCTGGGAATTTAAATATTAGCGTGTCTGGTGTAGATGGAAATGCGCTTCTGTTGGGTCTACAGCCAATTGTAGCGCTCTCATCAGGAGCCGCTTGTAGTTCGACTAAAATTGCTCCTTCTCACGTCTTACAGGCAATTGGTCGCACCGAAGCTCTCGCCAATGCCGCACTCAGGTTTGGAATTGGGCATAATAATACGGTCATGGAAATCGATCGAGTCGCAACTGCCACGATCGCCACTATTCAAAGTCTGCGAAAGTTAGCTTGGAGATCGTGACAATTTACAGGTATAATTAGAATGAAGCAAGCACGATTGCCTCAGAGGAAGAACGAGTTAACTTGGTCTTCCCCACTTTTCAGTAGTTCGTACTGGAAGCGATCGTTTACTTGACAAATTTTTCGTGGGTTTGGATACACCGTCATCTTTGCACTTAGCTGCCAATTGCGTTGGATCTGGGAATCTGGTAAGGACTGGAACATAGCTTCCGTTCTCCCTGCAAAAAAAACTCCAGCATAGACGCTCTGTTGAGTTAGAATCACTCACAGTCATCTCAGCTGAAGCTTTGAATCCGAATTCCAAGAATAAATTCTTTGTGGATGATGATTCGGGGCGATTCCCAACAGATGCAGCGGCTTCCTGGGCTCTAGCAGCCGTTGCACGATCGATCTAGGAGTTGGAAAGAAAAGAAGTGGATGCTTTATGTTAAAGCTTTAGACAGTCGATCCACATTTGTGTATAACTAACTAACTTCAACGACAGCTCACTGATTTCTTCAAGGATATCGCTAGAGGAAAAAACGCATTAAGACGTACCTTCCTTGTGTGTAAAAACTTTGTATACGATTTTAACGGCACTGTGCGATCGCCCCGATCGATTCGAGCGATAAGCGGGAGCCAACAGCACATCTAAATTCTTAGTGAGGGTATATCATTTAGCACCCAACGATGCACCAAGATGTCAATCGGTTAGCTCCTAATTTCATCTGCTCGTCGATTGATCGTCATCCCAGGCATGAGTTAATATTTCAGACCGAAGATCGATCCACCCACCCAGATTCTCGCGCTTTGCACAGACCTAAATCATGTCACATTATACCAGCAACGCTCGGCACCGATCGATTCTCAGTGACCGGACGTGCTGCTAGTTTCCGAGGAAATTGAATGCCAAAGCAAATAATTATTGCGGAGCAACACCGCATTGGGGCCGTATTTGGGGAAGACCAAATTCAAGAATTAGTAGTAGCGACCGGACAACATCAGGTCAGTGACATCTATCTCGGTATCGTCGAAAATGTGTTACCAGGGATCGATGCTGCGTTTATTAATATCGGCGATCCAGCGCGCAATGGATTTATCCATGTTACCGATTTAGGACCACTCCGACTCAGACGTAGCTCCGGTTCGATTACCGAACTATTGGCACCACAACAAAAAGTGTTGGTGCAAATCATGAAGGAGCCAACCGGGAATAAAGGTCCCAGGTTGACCGGGAATGTCAGTCTCCCCGGTCGTTATGTCGTGTTAATTCCCTTTGGTAAAGGGGTAAACTTATCGCGGCGGATTCGATCGGAAGGCGAACGCAATCGATTGAGAGCCGTAGCCGTATTGTCTAAACCAGCGGGCATGGGCATACTCGTCCGCACCGAAGCTGAGGGTACGCCAGAGGATGCGATTTTAGAAGATCTAGAACTGCTCCAAAAGCAGTGGGAAATCATTCAACAGGATGCTAACTCTACCCGTGCGCCAGCTCTGCTCAATCGCGATGATGATTTTATTCAAAAAGTCCTGCGCGATATGTACTCATCCGAAGTCAACCGGATTGTCGTGGACTCAGAACAGGGACTCAAACGAGTCAAACAAACGTTGTTGGGCTGGAATAATAATCAATTACCCCAAGGAATTGTCGTCGATCGACATCGCGAAAAACAACCGATTCTCGAATATTTTCGGGTAAATGCCGCAATTCGGGAATCTTTAAAACCGAGAGTAGACTTACCTTCTGGTGGTTATGTGATTATCGAACCCACAGAGGCATTAACGGTAGTAGATGTCAACTCTGGCTCCTTCACTCGATCGAACACCTCCCGCGAAACAGTCTTATGGACCAACTGCGAAGCCGCAACCGAGATCGCCAGACAGTTAAGATTGCGGAATATTGCCGGGGTAATAATTATCGACTTTATCGATATGGATTACCGCAAAGATCAACTGCAAGTCCTCGAACATTTCAATAAACAACTGCGGGTAGACAAAGCCAGACCGCAAATCGCCCAGCTATCAGAATTAGGACTAGTCGAACTTACCCGCAAACGTCAAGGCCAAAATATTTACGAGCTATTTGGTGCAACTTGTACTACTTGTGGCGGTTTGGGGCATTTAGCTCACGTTCCGGGCGAAACTGTTTATGGGGTAGATGGTGAAATAGTGCCGATTTCCCTCGTTTCTCATACCCCCCAACGAGAATATCGATCGCGCAGTAGCGACAGTAAATTCCCATCTAGCCGAGGTTTAGCTCGATCGGGACCCCGTCGTCACAGCAGTACGCCCGAGTCACGCCAACCCGCCCGAGCTGCGAGCTGGGATCCCTTCGCCTCAGATGGGGCAGAAAGTGGGGAAGACTTCAATCTTGTCAATCACCCCAGTTATCAAGAACAAAATGGGGTCGGGAAAAAACGCCGCCGTCGCATTCGCGATCGAGAAGAAGAAGGTCGGAATATCGATCGTCCCACACCTGCTAACGATATCAACCGCAGTCCGATTACCGATCGAGAACCGCAGCGGGGCACTCGGGGAGTGCCAATTCCAGAAGTAAGGAATGCCAATCGAGATTCATCCCCAACTCCAGCTCGGGGCAACTTATCAACAGCCAATGGTAATTCAGCACCAAGTCTAGTGATTCGGGAGTTTGTACCGCCAGAACTCGAAGCATTCGTGCCAGAGCTGACACCCGCAGATATTGCTGAAGAGTTCGATCGAGATCGTCCGAATAAACCGCAGCGCGTCAAACCAACTCGCCCGACGATCGAACCGCCCGAAGTAGTTGAGATCGAAATGTCGGATCTGGAGAAAGAAACCTATGCCTGGATGGGGATTTCGCCACTAGTGAAGTTAGGCAAAGAGCTAAAAAATCCGAAAACAGCGATCGTCAGTATCGTCCCGATTGGATCTTTACCGCCCGAACCGATCGAGCAAAATGAGTTGCGATCGTCACCGCAAATCGATTCAGAGCTAGTTGCAGACGAACTTGACGAACCCGAACCAGAGCTAGAACTACCCTCGATCGAACCACCAATATTAGGCATTTCACCTGACAATCTGACTATCCCCATTGCTACTGAAGAGTTCTCGCCAGCAGATGCCGAATCCTTTGCCATCGAGTCAGAAAGCCCGGCAGCAGAGACAATCGAACTGGTGGAAGTGTCTGCTAGCGGCGAAGATGCAGTAGAAATTCCGGAGAACAGACGACGCAAGCGGCGCTCCTCAGCCCATGTAGATTGAACGATTAGAGGTACTCGGTAGAGAGTATCTCTAATTTTGCCAGTGTAAGTTATCCACTTTTCCAACCTAACAAATTGTGTGATTAGTCATGAATTAATGTGCTCGGAAGATCTCATCGCGGGTATTGATGAGGTTGGTAGGGGTGCATTATTCGGTGTTGTCGTAGCAGCCGCAGTTATTCTCCCCAAGTCGATAATTCCTGAGTGTCAGGATTGGGGGATTAAAGATAGTAAAAAACTTTCCGCTCGTCGGCGGGAACAGCTAGTCCCACAAATTCAACAGGTCGCGATCGCTTATAGAATTGGAGTGGCTACAGTCGCAGAAATCGATGAGTTAAATATTTTGCAAGCTGCTCTTGTCGCCATGCAGCGGGCGATCGAAGGGTTAGACGTGTTACCAGAACTATGTTTGGTGGATGGAAATCGATCGATTCCTAAATTAGAGCTGCCCCAGCAGACTTTAGTTAAAGGAGAAGATCGAGCGATGTCGATCGCGGCTGCCAGTATTTTAGCAAAGGTATGGCGCGATCGAGCGATCGCTGAGTTAGCAACGATTTATCCCCAATACGATCTGACCCAGAATAAAGGTTATGGTACCGCTAAACACGTAGCCGCGATCGCCAAATATGGAATTACACCCGAGCACCGACAGTCTTTTAGCCGCTGCCAGCACCAGGGTGAGCGTTAAGTTTCACCGATCGATTTTCGGCCCAGCATCGATCGAGGATCGAGTGTAGATCGATCGTAACCATCCTCAGCACTCGTATTTGCCCAAGTGATATAATCGGCAATTAAGTTGTGGCTCAGCCGTTGTTTAAAGGCAGTAAGGATACTTTTGAGGAGACTATTGCCTGCCGATTCGACGATCGCTTGAGGGGTAAATCCTAGCGGTGGTGGTAGATCTACTCGAACTTCAAGATCTGCCTGCCCGCGTAGATAGGTTTGCCCTAATTCTTCGTGGGGTGACAATTTGCCGACGAGTTTCAGACTAAAACGTCGATCGATATAATCAATGCCGCGAATTTTACAATTTGTAGAAACAATTTTTAGTGTTCCATCAGCTTCCGTCCAAACTCGCAAAAATACAGTTGGCTGAATATTAAAGCCGAAAAAACTTAACGTCCGCATCGTCAAACAAAACTCATCATCATTTAGCTGTTGAATTCGACTCGGATCGACTAACGATCGAACTAAGCGATGTGGCTGCCGCAGGTAGTGCTGAATGGGTACGGGTTGTGTGGGGACAACAATATCGATCGATCGATCTGCTGTAAATTTAACAATTTGCATGAGTTAGGAGATAAAGCTGAATAAATTCTCAATCGTAGGTAAGGAGAGAATAAGTTTTAAATTAGCAGTGTCAACCAGCTAGAATTTAGCCGATCGCTTTGGCTTGAATATTTGCTCCATCTTACTTAGCAATGACTCGATCTCAGTCGATCTAAAATATAACTATCTCAAATTTTATCGCAATCGCGATCGATCTTGCTAGCTAATATGACTTTAAAAATTGCCCACTTAGGGCCTACTGGTACTTATGCTGAAACCGCAGCGATCGCCTATACTCAGATTAAGATTTCTGGCACCGATTTCTACTTAGAGCCTTATCCAAGTATCGCTCAAACACTCCAAGCCGTGGCAGATGGGCAGGTAGAACTCGCGATCGTCCCAGCAGAAAACTCGATCGAGGGTAGCGTGACGATGACTTTAGATACCATTTGGCAATTAACCGCACCTGCGATCTACATTCAACAAGCATTAATTTTACCCATCTCTCATGCTCTAATTTCGGTCGCGACAG
>JBJOOY010000098.1:0-3112 GCA_046051065.1 Cyanobacteriota bacterium | reverse complement strand
CTCCAGAACGTAGGGTATTTTGAATACTTGAGTTATTTAAGGAAACTAGCCCAGTCGCATTAATATTAATATTACCAGCAGCTATTGTTTGACTCCCCGAATTAGTTTCCAATCCAGCATCGAGTCCGGCAC
This sequence comes from Cyanobacteriota bacterium, assembly GCA_046051065.1. GTDB lineage: Bacteria > Cyanobacteriota > Cyanobacteriia > Cyanobacteriales > Chamaesiphonaceae > Chamaesiphon. Next base: position 2,980 of record JBJOOY010000098.1, on the reverse strand, counting down.
TCTTTGTAACAGATTGCTGCTCACCAGCATCGAGCAGACTGACATTATTTCCCTTAACGTTAATATTGCCACCGATCGCATTCGATCGATCGAAAGTGACAACTGGAGCTAGTGGCTGAGTAGCCCGCACGCTTACCGCTGCCTTATTAGTCAACGATACGTTACCGTAGGTCAAGTTATCCCCACCAAACACCAAGCCGTTATTTTCAGTACTTACTGTTCCCGCACTCGTGAGTCCGCCGAGATCGATTCTGCCACCAGGGGCGATTACTTTACCGCCATTGAGGGTAACATTACCACCAATTAAACCAATATATTGACTGTCGTTATTCGTCTGTAACGTTCCATAATTCACAATCCCTGGATTCCCTGGCACACTCGCCCCCATATTCAACCGAGCTACATTAAAAAATACATTTGGATTAATTTTTAGTAATGGTGCATCGCCATTCGGATTCGTCCCAAACGTCACCTGTCGCCCTTGCCCGTCTACTAAATCCACCCCACTCGCCGTACTTGCAGCAAAAGCCTTACCCACATTCAACCGAGCATTGGGTCCAAATACAACCCCGTTGGGATTGATTAGTAAAAAATTCGCGCCATTACTATTAAGCGTTCCATTAATATCGGAAAATAGGTTACCAGTCACGCGGCTAATAATATCGCGAGTACCCGCTGGATTATTGAAATTCGCTGCACCACCTGTGGGAATTGAGAAATCTTTAAAACTGTGAAATAGAGTCTGTCCGCGATTCAATCCACCTGTAATATTGAAATTATTACCGTTACCTGATACTTGAGTTCCTAGCGTATTATCTGCCGTTGGAGTCCTTACGCTCGGTGGTAAAGATTGTGCCGATGCCATCTCAGCATTGAGGAATGCACCAGTAGCCGCTAGTAAGCTGAATAAAGTTTTGGGGTTCATCACGCGATCGAGTATTCAAAATCGAGATTCAGGCTGGAGATCTGGGAATTACACCTCACAGCAATCACAAATCACGCTAGATATTACTCTTAATGTCAAAATGCGTCAGCGATCGCTATCGATTATGTTTACAAAAATATATCGATCGAAAAAACATCAGCCATTTATCGTAGATAATTAACACTCGATCGGCTATGTAGATCATGCAGATCGGAACTTATGTAAAAGATATTACCTGTAACTAAGTCGATCGAACTGATTTTTAATGTTAGCGCTAAATTTACCCAATCCATTTCGATCGATAAATCTCGTCAACGGGCACCACTGCCGCGATATACTAAAGCTAAGGAAAACTACATTAAAATTATTTATCTCGATCGTCAGGAGCCTGAACTGCACCAATCGTGAGGATCGACTTCTGCTGTCGTAAATAGCCAAACATATGAATTCAGGTATTGACCTCCAAGGAACTTTTATCCAATCCCTCAGTGACTTTGGGATCTCAGCGGAACTAGCGAAGGTGCTCTGGATGCCGTTTCCGATGTTGCTGATGATTGTCGGTGCTACAGTCGGCGTTCTAGTTAACATTTGGTTAGAACGCAAAATCTCTGCTGCTGCTCAACAACGTGTAGGGCCGGAGTTTGCTGGTCCGCTAGGTGTACTACAACCAGTTGCTGATGGTCTCAAGCTTGTCTTTAAAGAGGATATTCTGCCAGCTAAAGCCGACCCAATTCTCTTCACAATGGGGCCAATTCTGGTAGTAATGCCAGTATTTCTGTCTTACCTGATCGTCCCCTTTGGACAAGATTTAGTAATTACAGATATTAATACTGGTGTTTTTCTGTGGATTGCCTTATCGAGTATCGTGCCGATTGGTCTGCTGATGGCAGGCTATGCGTCGAATAATAAGTACTCACTGATCGGTGGATTGCGTGCCGCCGCACAGTCGATTAGTTACGAAATTCCGTTAGCATTGTCGGTACTAGCGATCGTGATGATGTCGAATAGTCTGAGTACGATCGATATCGTCCAACAACAATCGGGCTATGGGATTTTGTCCTGGAATGTCTGGCGACAACCAGTTGGTTTTGTCATCTTCTGGATTTCTGCTTTAGCCGAATGCGAACGTCTCCCTTTTGACCTCCCAGAGGCGGAAGAAGAGTTGGTAGCTGGCTATCAGACAGAATATGCAGGCATGAAATTTGCACTGTTTTATGTCGGTTCTTACGTTAACCTCGTGCTATCGGCACTCTTAGTCGCAATTCTGTATTTGGGTGGCTGGTCGAGTCCAATTCCGATCGAGTTATTGAGTAACTTAATTGGCGTCGAACCTACCACATCTTGGGTTCAGGTAGTTGATGCCTCGTTAGGAATTGCCATGACAGTCCTGAAAGCTTATTTCCTAGTTTTCATCGCCATTCTCACCCGTTGGACTGTACCCCGCGTTCGCATCGACCAACTACTTAATCTTGGTTGGAAATTCCTGCTGCCAATTGCCCTAGCAAATCTCTTAATTACCGCTGCACTCAAGTTAGCCTTTCCGACAGCATTTGGCGGATAAATATCTAAGAGACATTACAACTCATCCCTAACCCCTATTCCCTATTCCCTATCCCCTACTAAGTCTGATGTTCAAATTTCTCAAACAAGTTGCCGATTACGGTAAGGAAACATTCCAGGCTGCCAAATATATCGGCCAAGGACTGTCTGTGACCTTCGATCACATGCAGCGTCGTCCGATTACCGTTCAATATCCTTATGAAAAATTGATTCCTGCCGAACGGTTTCGGGGACGGATTCATTTTGAATTCGACAAATGTATCTCTTGTGAAGTCTGCGTGCGGGTTTGCCCGATTAATTTACCTGTAGTTGACTACGAGTTTGACAAAGCCAGTAAGAAAAAGAAACTCAACAGCTATAGTATTGACTTTGGAGTCTGTATCTTCTGTGGTAATTGTGTTGAATATTGCCCGACAAATTGTCTGTCAATGACTGAAGAATATGAACTGGCTACATTCGATCGACACGAACTCAATTATGATAGTGTTGCCCTCG
>JBJOOY010000097.1:0-6631 GCA_046051065.1 Cyanobacteriota bacterium | reverse complement strand
GTTGATTTTTTCAGCGTTAACACAAAGTTATTAACTTCTGCAAAAGATTTGGCCGTTCCCATAATTTCTAACGTTGCGCTCGGCACATCACTCGCGGGAGTTGCTGGCGATATCGCAGCGGATGCTGGTGGCACTGTCGCAGCTGTTGGGCTAGCAGCATTAGCGGCAGGTTTGGCTTCTGGGTTAGGAGGAGTAGATATTTTGTTAATTAAGCCGCCTTGTTTAGGTGCCACGGGTGCTGTGGCTGCAGGAGTTGGCACAGCCTTAGCTTCGCCTTGGATGACACTCGCAATTTGCACACCTTGAGGCGTATTTTCGCGCAAGTCTTGCAGGATCGCCGACAAGGGTTGCGTTTGACTAAATACGCCAGCTAAAGATTGGGCTTCACCTGTGACTTGGTTAACTTCCGCAGTTACTTGTTGTAAGCGTTGCTCTTGAACTTTGAGGCTGCCTAACTGTCGGTCTAATTCCTTTTGTTTGGCTTCGAGTTGAGTTGTCTGCTGACCCGTCCACAACCAGCCACCTCCAGTAGCTAGTAAGGCTAATACTGCAATGCCTGCACCCGCATACAGCGGTGTTTTGCCAGATTGAGCTGGTGCAAGAATAGTTGATGAATCTTGGAAATTAGACTGTTTACTGGTCTGGTACTCAGCTCGTTCGTTGAGTAAATTGATATCGATAGTGTACATATTGTTATACCTCGCGCATTCCTAAACCTAGAACTACACCTAGTCCAGGTCGTCGACCGATCGGAATATCCATGGCCGGATCTAAACCTAATCCGGCGATCGGATCGACCTGAGTGGTGGGAATTTGGAGTCTTTGGGTGAAGAACAGATCTAGTTGTCCCAATCCACCTCCAGGCCCTGCCAGCAAGAGCTGTTCGAGTTTGAGATCTTGGCCGTTGTTACTTAGATAAAATTCGATCGAGCGGCGAACTTCATCAGCTAGTTCGATTAAAATCCGCATCGTCGCCGCCATACCAGGATTGATATCGGTCAACATGGCACTATTGTTCATGTTATGAGCGGGGATCTCCGGGATAGTAATATCTTGTAAAACATCAATACTCCGATTGACAGGCAGATTCATCGCATTGCTTAAAGCTTCTTGGATCTGATAGGTGCCGATCGGTACAGTCCGATTGAATTGGGGAATCCCGTTAACCACGATCGCGATTTCGGTACAGTCAAACTCGATATCGATCAGCGCTACTGCTTCTTGGGGTGCAAATTGGCGCAGTTGTTCTTTAATCGTTCGGAGTACGGAAAAACTACTAATTTCCAAAACTTTAACTGGCAGCCCCGCATGTTGGAAAGTCTCGATATAACTATCGGTAACTTCTTTCCGGGTGGCTGCCAGCATGACTTGAACTTTATCTAGCCCATCTTCATCGGTAACTAAATCGAGTTTTTGATAGTCGAGATCGACTTCCTCACGCGGGTAAGGTAAATACATTGCTGCTTCATGATTGAGAATCAGATCGCGAACTTCTCGATCGTTCAATTCGGCGGGTAAGGGAATCAATCTAATCACCGCTTCTCGCATGGGTACAGCAGTAGTAACATGAGTTGCTTTAATTTTGTTGTCGTTGAGCGTAACGCTAATCAACTCTCCCAACTCTTGAGGGTTAACAATGCGTCCTTCCTCAAAAATTCCAGCGGGAACTTCAGCGGCGCATAGATGTTTGATCGTCAGATCGGCACCTTTTTTTTGGAGTTGGACGATATTAATCCGTTCGGCTCCAAGTTCGATCGCCACTCCGTTGCCACGACTGGGAAATAGATTCTTTAATCGATCGAACATATACATTTATTACTCATAGCTTGGATATGCTACTGCGGGGAAGCAGCGAAAATGGTAGATGATTGGGAACACTCGCCTGGAAAACCGATCGATCGTATTGATGTTAATTACAGCTCGAAGGGGTGACCATCTGTGCCCTGTGGCAGCATTGAGGCGATCGAAATCAACAATGGATCCGAAATCATTGAAATCTTGAATTCCTCTCCCACTTAAATTACCCGCAACCACCTATCAGAATTAACATTTGCAGTTGGTTTATTTGGAGATGGCAGAAATTAAGCTCATGGTTTCGATCGGTAGTTTCCCCACGAGGAAAAACTTTCAGTCTCAAAACGTGAAGTTGTTTCTTTACAAGCCCTAAAGATTTTGGTGTTGTGCTAGATATGGCAAATAGCGGTTCTCAACTCGATTATGATAGGAAAGTTGGAGTCTGATGTCTCTAAATAATCCTCAAGGTACGCAGAACCGCTAAAATAAGCTTATCTATACTTTAGATTGTGACTTATGGTTAACCCATCACCTCAACAATCGCCGCCCACCTCGCGTCAGGACGGATCTTCTCGTTCCCGTAATACCGCCCCAGATCTCGTCTCACCTTCGTTACTGGTGAGTTTGGCAGCTACGCCATGGTTGTTAACGATCGTCGCGATCCAAGCAACGAGTCAAATGCTCGAACAGATCGGCTTGAGTAGTGAAGAAATCTTTCGGGGAGATCGATTGCCAGTCATTCATATGCCTACCGACATTACCTAACCATTAACTCAGTCACAACCGCCAATTTACCACCCCCGACTTACTTACCCATTTTGGGCTGCTCGTATTTCCTTTCACCCGTGAGTAACTGTTATATGCACCCGCTAGCCCACCTCTCGGAACCAGACTCGATCGTAACTTCTCCGACTACTTTATTACTCAACCATCGGCTCAAAACGATCGAAGATCTATGGGCACGAGTGTTGCGCGATGCTTGCGGACAAGATTTAGTCAATCTCCTCACTGAGTTGCGAGAGATGTGTTCTGTAGACGGTAGTGCAGTCGAACTTTTACCCGCCCAGGTTCACCAAACGATCGAAAAACTCGACCTCAATGATGCGATTCGCGCAGCACGCGCCTTTGCACTGTATTTTCAATTGATTAATATTGTCGAGCAACACTACGAGCAGTGCGAACAGAAACTGACACTCAAATTGTCACTCCAGCATGCAGCTTCAGCCGCTCAAGCCGCAGATGCCAATCATTTTCACACAAATCTAGCTCCCCTGGGTGCGGGGATATTAGAAAAAAATTGGCAAGCTGATTTTGAGTCCCAAAAAGAACGCGGTACATTTACTTCGTTATTTCCGCTGCTCAAAGCAATGGGCGTTCCACCACAGCAACTTCAGCGCCTATTAGACGAACTAGATATCGGTTTGGTATTTACCGCCCATCCTACCGAAATCGTGCGGCATACAATTCGAGATAAACAACGACAGGTAGCCAAAATTCTCGAAAAACTCGATCGAGCTGAGGAAGATTTAACTCGGCTGGGGATTGAATCTTCGTGGGAAGTAAATGAATTAGAAGATCGATTACTCGAAGAGATTTTATTATGGTGGCGGACAGATGAGTTACACCAATTTAAGCCCACAGTACTCGATGAAGTAGATTACACCCTCCACTATTTTGAGGAAGTGTTATTCGATGCGATTCCTCAACTCTCCCAACGGCTGAATCTGGCGCTCAAACAGTCATTTCCCCATCTCAATCCGCCCAGCAATCGGTTCTGTCGCTTTGGTTCTTGGGTAGGCGCAGATCGCGATGGTAATCCCTCGGTTACGCCGAAGATTACCTGGCAAACTGCTTGCTATCAGCGCGGGATCGTGCTGAAGAAATATATCAAATCTATTCGCGGATTGAGTAGTTCGCTCAGTCTTTCCCTCCACTGGAGTAATGTTTTACCAGATTTATTAGAATCGCTCGAACAAGATAAAGCGCATTTCCCCGATATTTACGAACAGTGGGCAATTCGATATCGTCAAGAACCCTATCGTCTCAAACTCTCCTATATCGCCAATCGTCTATCGAATACAATCGATCGTAATCGATATGTTGCCGATCGAGATAGCTTAAAATTACCTAAAGCCGATCTCAATCCCCATACCTGTTACCATTCCGGCGCAGACTTCCTCAAAGAGCTACATCTGATCCAACAAAGTTTGAGTCAGACTGGTTTGACTTGTCAAGCTTTGGAAACGCTGATTTGCCAGGTCGAAATTTACGGTTTCAATCTCGCCCAACTAGATATCCGCCAAGAAAGTAGCCGTCATGCCGATACGATCGCCGAAATCACGGAATATCTCCAAGTTTTACCCCAGTCTTATCACACGCTCTCGGAAGTCGATCGAGTTAAATGGTTGGCGAGCGAACTCCAAACCCGTCGTCCATTAATTCCGGGGGAATTACCCTTCTCGCCGAAAACCGCCGAAACGATCGAAACTTTTCGGATGCTGCGCCGACTCCATCAGGAATTTGGTGCGGAAATCTGTCAGACCTACATCATTAGCATGAATCGGGCGGTCAGCGATATCCTAGAAGTGATGCTCCTGGCTAAAGAAGCGGGTTTATACGACCCTGCGACAGGGATTACTAGTCTGCAAATCGTGCCACTATTTGAGACTGTCGAAGATCTCAAACAAGCCCCGCTGGTGATGCAATCTCTATTCCAGTTACCGCTGTATCGATCGGCTCTCAGTGGCGGCTATGCGCCTAATCCAGCCACAGCAATCCCCGGATTAGTACCCGACCTCCAAGAGGTGATGTTAGGCTACTCAGACAGTAATAAAGATGCAGGCTTCTTGAGTAGTAATTGGGAAATTCATAAAGCCCAAAAAGCACTCCAATCGATCGCCGAGCAATACGCCGTTAAGCTGCGAATTTTTCATGGGCGCGGGGGCAGTGTCGGACGGGGTGGCGGACCATCTCACGAGGCGATTTTAGCTCAGCCAGGCCAGAGTATTAATGGGCGGATCAAGATTACCGAACAGGGTGAAGTACTAGCCTCTAAATATTCTCTGCCCGAACTCGCTCTGTATAATCTCGAACAGGTGGCGAGTGCGGTAATTAAAACCAGCTTAATGTTTGGCAGTATCGATGACATCGAACCTTGGAACCAAGTGATGGAGGATCTATCCGATCGATCGCGCCGTCATTATCGAGCGTTGATCTATGATTGCCCCGATTTGGTTGACTTCTTTCATCAAGTTACCCCAATCGATGAAATCAGTCATCTCCAAATCAGTTCTCGTCCCGCGCGTCGCGGTGGTAAGCGGGATTTAGCCAGCCTGCGGGCAATTCCCTGGGTGTTTAGCTGGACGCAAAGCCGTTTTCTGCTGCCCTCTTGGTACGGTGTTGGTGCCGCACTTCAGGAATTTGTTGATGAAGAGCCAGTAACAAACTTTGAATTACTGCAAGGCTTCTACCGCAAATGGCCATTTTTCCGGATGGCTATTTCTAAGGTCGAAATGACTATTTCTAAAGTCGATCTGCAAATTGCCCGTCATTACGTAGACGAGCTGTCAAATCCAGATGACAAAGAGAAGTTTATGCTGCTGTTCGATCGCATCGCGCAAGAATATCATTTGGTTCGCGACATGGTACTGCGGATCTCTGGACACGAGCGGCTACTCGATGACAACCCCGAACTCCAACGATCAATCTATCTCCGCAATGGTAGTATCGTTCCCCTCGGTTTTCTCCAAGTCTCACTGCTCAAGCGCCTCCGCCAACATGGTGGGGCAGGGATGATCTACTCTCGCTATAGCAAGAAAGAACTCCTCGATGGTGCGCTGTTGACGATTAATGGCATTGCAGCGGGGATGAGAAATACGGGTTAGTGGACAGTGGACAGCGATTCGATCAACTCATTCTAGCCACTAGCCACTAGCCACTAGCCACTAAAACCATAAACGATCGTTCAATCTAGAGGCTTAACAACTTAACGTAACTGTTAGTTACTATATTGACTAACTAGTGCGATCGATGGGAAAAATAAATATTGATAAAGATTGAATCCGCGCAGCTCGAATTCGATCGTCATTACCAATGAATAGCATTAACAATGAACCAGCACAACTCCTCAAGTGGCGTACTCACCAATGTTAGTCGTATCATTAAATCAGTACTCGATCGAGTAATGGCCGCATTTTTACTCCTACTGTTCTCGCCAATTCTGATTGTTGTCGCCATCGTCCTCCGCGTTCGCATGGGCACCCCCATTACTTTCACCCAGGCGCGTCCGGGTAAAGATGGTCGGATTTTTACGGTGTATAAGTTTCGGACGATGACTAGCGATTGCGATGCTAATGGTAACTTACTCTCTGATGAAGAGCGACTGATCCCCCTGGGTCAATTTTTGCGTAAAGCTAGTTTAGATGAATTGCCACAACTGTGGAACGTGTTAATTGGCGATATGAGTTTTGTCGGCCCTCGCCCTTTACTAGTTAAATATTTAGAGCTATATAATGCCGATCAAGCTCGCCGTCACGATGTCCGCCCAGGAATTACCGGATGGGCGCAAGTCAATGGTCGCAATGCTCTCAGTTGGGATCAAAAATTTGGATTCGATCTGTGGTATGTCGATAATTGGAGTCTATGGCTGGATTTCAAAATTTTACTCTTGACTGTCAAAAAAGTATTTTGGCAAGAAGGGATCAGTCAAACAGCCGATGTAGTGGCAATGCCTGAGTTTTTAGGGAATGATAAGTAGTCCTAAATAAAGTTGAGAAGAAATGAGGTTAATTATGTCTGAAGAACGTTTCGATCGCTTAGAGTCCCAGCTATCCCAAGT
>JBJOOY010000096.1:0-3106 GCA_046051065.1 Cyanobacteriota bacterium | reverse complement strand
TCTCAAGGGTCATTTTGCCGCGTGGAACTACTTCCAAACCGTTGATACTCCCGCCAGTAAGAAATTTGTCGCAGCTTTCAAAGCTAAATATGGCCCCGATCGAGTCGTCAACGATCCGATGGAAGCAGCATACACAATGGTTTATCTCTGGAAACAAGCAGTAGAAAAAGCCAAAACCTACGAAGATTTGGCGAAAGTCCGCGCCGCCGCGATCGGTCAAACCTTTGAAGCTCCCAACGGTAAAGTAGTCATGAATGCCAATCACCATATTTCTAAGATCGTTAGAATTGGCAAGGTTAGAGACGATGGTTTATTTGAGATCGTCAACTCAACTCCTGCTGCGGTAGTACCCCAACCTTGGAATCAATATGTCGCAGCAACCAAAGGCTATGCCTGCGATTGGAGCGATCCGAAAAAAGGTGAGAAGTTTAAAAAAGCCTAACTGACTTTTAATTACCTAAATTCCAGTCGATCCCTATAGATCGACCCTTATGTTGGCGGAGCCTCTCTGTCAGGAGATTATTGAAATCGTAGCTTATGATGCAAAGTCCGCCTTCGCGGACTAACTAATATGAGTTCGCGATATTGATTCTCATTGCGGAGCTAATGCGAAGCGCGCCACGCTGCACACTATCTAAACCTTGTACAGGGGAGTTTGAGGGGCGGCACCCCGCTCCTCAATGGGGGGGCTGGGGGGCAGACCCCCCAGATCCGGGTTCTACCTCACAAGCTACCCTAAACGCAGCCAGTAAAAAATAATTGTTTAGGAGCAAGAGTTTGTTATCCAGTATCGTTAGCAGCCTGTTTGGTGGTATCAGCGTTGGTTCGGTGCTATTAATTGCAGCGCTGGGACTGGCGATCGTCTTTGGCTTAATGGGCGTAATTAATATGGCTCATGGCGAAATGATGACGATCGGGGCATATACTACCTACGTCATTCAAAATATTTGCAAAGGCACGCCCCTGCAAGACTGATATATTTTCCCCGCCCTCATTGCCGCTTTTTTCGTCGTTGGTGCGTTAGGGCTATTACTCGAAAAATTTGTCGTCCGCAATCTCTACGGTCGTCCGCTAGAGACACTTTTAGCCACCTGGGGCGTGAGTCTAATTTTGCAGCAGTTGGTCCGCAGTGTGAGCTGGCAAATGACGATCGGCATCGCGATTTTTGTGTTGTTATTTATCGGGGGTAATGTAGTCCTGCGGCGGTTTACGGGGCTATCGGCCTTGATTAGATCGATCTTAGCAGCCATTTATGCCGCGATCGCGATCGGTGTCAGTTCACTCGTCGGGAATAATCCCATCTTCAGTCGTCCGTGGTTCGGTGCCCAAGGCGTAAATTTAACAGCTCCGACTTGGCTGCTACAGGGGATCGATATCGGTGTCGATCGATTGCCCGCTACGCGCATTTTCATTATTATCTTGACGATCGTCTGTGTCGCTGCGGTCTATTTTTTCTTGAACCGCACCACTTGGGGCTTGAGAATTCGGGCAGTCACTCAAAATCGATCGATGAGTGCTTGTCTGGGGATACCCACTCAGCAGGTAGATGCCCTCACTTTTGCCTTGGGGTCGGGTTTAGCAGGTGTGGCAGGAGTTGCCATCACATTATTAGGTTCGACGGATCCGACAGCAGGCAGTAACTACATCATCGATGCCTTTATGGTTGTGGTGATCGGCGGTGTCGGTAAATTAGTCGGTTCGATTATCGCCGCGATGACTTTAGGTATTGCTAATTATCTGATTGCCGCAGATATTTTCTCACCACTACTAAGTTGGGCACCGCCGCTCGCTGACTTTTTCAAGTTTTTTTCTAACTCTAGTATGGCTAAAGTTATGGTCTATTCAGCGATTTTTATCTTTCTTCAGGTGCGCCCAGCGGGACTATTTCCGCAAAAAGGTCGGACGGCGGAGAATTAGGAGAATACACCATGCCAAGCAAACAATCCTCAACTCAACTATGGATCGAAGCTGGGATCGTTGCCCTGCTAGCCGTGCTATCGATCTTTGTACTACCGCAGCTTTTATACTCGATCGGCCAAGGCTTTCGAGTGGGTTTGCTGGGAAGATTTATGGCTTTGGGTATTGCCGCGCTAGGGATCGATCTGATCTGGGGCTACACTGGTTTACTCAGTCTGGGGCAAGGCATTTTCTTCGCGCTAGGTGGCTATGCCTTTGCGATGTTTTTGCTATTGCAACAACTCCCGCCTGGTCAATTACCCGATTTCTTTAGCCTCAATGGTGTGACGGAGTTGCCGTGGTTCTGGCAACCCTTTGCATCTTTACCATTCACGATCGCGGCAATTATCCTGATTCCAGCTCTGGTAGCGGCGATCGTTAGTTATTTTGTCTTCCGCAACCGGATTCGCGGTGTCTATTTTTCGATCTTGACTCAGGCAGCGTTAATTATCTTTTTTAACACTTTTAATAGTCAGCAGAAGTGGATTAATGGTACCAATGGTCTGAAAACCGATAGCGCGACAATCTTTGGTCTAGCAGCTAGCTCGATCGAAGTACAGTGGACATTTTATCTGCTCAGCTTATTCGGCTTAATTGGCGCTTATCTCCTCTGTCGGTGGTTGACTAATGGTCGTTTCGGTCGCCTATTAGTAGCAATTCGGGACGACGAACCACGGGTACGCTTCTCTGGCTACGATCCGACGGGGTTTAAAGTATTAGTATTTGCGATCGCTGCCGCTCTAGCGGGAATTTCCGGAGCTTTATTCACCATTCAGTCAGGAATTATCACACCCAGATCGATGGATGTAGGTGCCTCGATCGAAATGGTGATTTGGGTGGCCGTCGGTGGTCGTGCAACCCTCGTCGGCGCGATCGTGGGCACAATTCTCGTCAACTTTGCCAAAAGTATTCTCAGCGAGCAATTTGCTGGCGTATGGCTATTTTTTCAAGGGGGCTTATTCCTCCTTGTCGTCACAACTCTACCCGATGGAATTGTCGGCTGGTTCAGAACAGATGGCTACGAATTATTCCAGCGATTGCGGGGTAGACGGCAGCTACATACTTATCCCCAAGTGGATTTAGATGAATCGCGCTCAGCAGAGCATCAGATCGAGGACAAGTAAATCAGCTCACTCAATCCAAAATCCAA
>JBJOOY010000095.1:0-3866 GCA_046051065.1 Cyanobacteriota bacterium | reverse complement strand
CGATCCTATTTAACGACAACAGGAGCAACAGCAGTCACAGTTTGCATCAAGTTGTAAAAATGTAGAACGCCTTGATTGGAAAGAAGTTCGGTTAGTAGCATCGCTACAAAACCCAGCATGGCAAACCGACCATTCCAACTTTCAGCTTGAGGAGTGAAACCCCAACGCCATCCGTTGAGATTAGGAGTTGTAGACTTTGGAGAAGTTGAAGTTGTCATAATTGCTACTTTTGAATTTTGCGATCGTTTCAGGTGAACCCGATAATCTAAGCGTAACAACTCTACATATTTAGAGGATTGAGGTAATTACTACCTTTCCGGCTCTTTAACTTATCGAGTGATGTGTTGTAAGCATACAAATTAATTATATTTTTTATTTGGATATCTTATAATTCAAATTGTCATACTTAAGTACTATGATTCAGATCAACTAGTAATCTACGGCGTAAATAAAATTACTATTTTGTCGGGTGTCGGGTGTCGGGTGTCGGGTGTCGAGTGTGGTTGAACTACCGAAAGCGAGATCTTTACCTCACTTCCGCCGTCTAGTACTAGCGATCGAGATGCTGTTATTAAATAAAGATGGTAATATAAAGAAAATATTAAATTTTTAACAGAGGGAACTATCCAAACCACTACCATTCATCATTCTGTGTTGAGATTGCTCTGGAAAGTAGTCTCAGAATTCAGTCATAAAACATTGCTTGCTCTTCCCGATCGAGACTTAGCTCAAACGATCTGTGAAAAACTCAAAGAGCGAGTAATACTGACTCCTGAAGAGGACCAAATCTTAAATCTCTACGTGCATTCAAGACTTTTACTCATCAGAGAAGTCTGCTGACAAAGGGGAAAATTCAGGAGCCGGCGATCGAAATAAAACCCGCATAGCTTGAGCTACACGGGTTTGGATCGAAATGCAGTCCGCCGATCCAGACTTTAATGATGTCGCTAGGTAGGTTGCTAACCGTCAACCTTGCCACTATGTAGCCAATCCGCTAACCCAGCAGGTGCTTTCGCTTGACTCAGAATCTGGCGTAAATCATCACCTTCGAGTACCTCTCGATCGAGTAACACCTTCGCAGTAGATTCTAATAACTCCCGATTTTGTTCGAGAATATGACGTGCCATTTGATGAGATCGATCGATCGTTTCTTTTAATAATCGATCGATTTCGGTCGATACTTCCGCATTAACAGCGCGACACACATTATCCCCATCTAAAAACTGAGACTGGTTGCCAGCAAAGGCGATCAGCCCTAAAGTATCTCCCATACCATAGAGCGTGATTGCCTTCTCTGCCAGACTCGTCGCCTTGTGGATATCTTCGCTCGCACCTGTAGACACCTTGCCGAAGATAATTTCCTCGGCTGCACGTCCGCCGAGTAAGGTGGTAATTTGTCCGCGAATCTCATCTTCCATCATCAAGAAGCGATCTTCATCTGGCAGTTGCAACGTATAACCCAGCGCGCCCACGCCACGCGGGACGATTCTCCGGAGACGCTTCGCGAACGAGATTTTCTCAACTTTACCGCGCCCTGGCATCAAAGCACCGACGATAAAATAATTAATCCGATAGCTAGTCCGGTTGCGGGAAAATTTCAACAAACCATTTGGGGAGACTGGGATGGCGATGGAGATGTTGCTCAAGCTCAGTCATCGCTGCGGTTGTCAGTTTAACCCCCGTAGCATAGACCTGGTTGACTAATGTAACAATTGGATTTTGACCCTTAAATGTCAGGGTTTGGGCGAAATTGAGAACTGTATCAACAGTGTCAAGTAAACTACCATTCCAATGTTGTTCTAGCCAACCAAAACAACGTTTGATCGGGTTATATTTTCAGCAGTTAATTTTGAATCAACAAAGAACAAATACAGTTCATTGTATTGCGGCAAGAAAATCCCATCGGGAGTCAGCGTTATCTGTCCTAGTTCTCTTTCTGCTACTGTCTGCCCGCCAATTCCCAGTCCTTTGACCACTTCTGCCATAAATTGCCGTCTGTCGCTGCCTTTTAATTTTTCGGCTCCTTTCTTGTACAGCGACTTTAGATGCTCTGTCAGTCCTATGATAGATTTTGGTGACATGATCTCAACTGCTCCGTTTCCTAAAATCTCTTCTACCATTATCCCTTGTCATAGGATCAATTATTTTGTGGAAGTCTCTTAAGCTCGCGCTTGAGCTACTCCATCAGCATATTCAATCGGCTTTGTTGCCTAAAGTCGTGGTGCTACGCTAAAACAGACGGGAAACCTCACTGAGCTGGCTCTCCCCTTGGTTGCAATTTCGCACTGACAAAGCTAGTATCAATCGTCTGATCGCTAGTAATTTGTCTAATCGATCGGGCATAATCTAAGACATGGCTTTTAGCACCGAATTCGAACTACTGTTACGGGCGCGATATCCGCTGATTTACATTCCCACCACTGAAGAAGAACGAGTGGAGAATGCGATCGATCGAGTTGCCAAGCAACAAGGGAATCGTCCGATTTATATCTGGGATTTTGTCGATGGTTATCAAGGCAATCCCAACGATAACGGCTATGGCAAGCGGAATCCGCTCCAAGCCCTAGAATTTATCGATAAGCTCAGCCCTGATGCAGCAGGTATCTTTATCTTGCGAGATTATCATCGGTTTCTCGAAGATATCTCAGTGGCGCGCAAGCTCCGCAATCTCTCCCGCAAGCTTAAATCCGAACCAAAAAATATCGTCATTCTCTCGCCCCAGATTATGATTCCCAGCGATCTGAGCGAATCGATCGTCGTATTAGAATTTCCCCTACCTACTGCTACCGAAATTAAAGTCGAAATCGAACGACTGGTTAATGCTACAGGCAATCAGCTCAGCAATCAAAATTTAGATGACTTAGTGCGCGCTTGCCAGGGCTTATCATTAGATCGGATTCGGCGAGTACTCGCCCGGGCGATCGCGACTCATGGCGAAATTCGCTCTGAAGATGTCGAACTAGTCCTCGAAGAAAAACGCCAAACCATCCGCCAAACTCAAATTCTCGACTTCTACCCCGCCAAAGAACAGATAACGGATATCGGCGGTTTAGATAACCTCAAAGACTGGTTGCTGCGCCGTGGTGGGTCTTTCTCCGATCGAGCGCGGCAATATGGTCTTCCTTACCCTAGAGGGCTACTCCTGGTCGGTATTCAGGGCACTGGAAAATCTCTCACGGCTAAGGCGATTTCTCACCACTGGTATTTACCGCTATTGCGGTTGGATGTCGGGCGACTATTTGGCGGATTGGTGGGTGAGTCAGAATCGCGCACCAGACAGATGATTCAACTCGCTGAGGCTTTATCGCCCTGCGTACTGTGGATCGATGAAATCGACAAAGCTTTTGCTGGTGTGGATGGAAAAGGCGATGCAGGTACATCGAGCCGAGTATTTGGGACATTTATTACTTGGTTGACAGAGAAAACCTCACCCGTATTTGTCGTTGCTACAGCGAATAACATCGATGCACTTCCCGCCGAAATGTTACGCAAAGGGCGATTCGATGAGATCTTTTTTGTTGGTTTACCCACCCGAGCCGAACGCAGTGCGATTTTCAACGTCCATCTGACTAAACTCCGTCCGCACAATCTGGCGAATTACGATCTCGATCGATTGGCATACGAAACCCCCGACTTTTCTGGTGCCGAAATCGAACAAACCTTAATCGAAGCTATGCATATCGGCTTCAGTCAAAACCGCGATTTCACCACTGATGATATTCTAGAATCAGCCAGCCAAATGATTCCCCTCGCCGTCACCGCTCAAGCTCAAATCCAATTCCTGCAAGACTGGGCAAACTCTGGCAAAGCTCGTTTAGCCTCCCGCCAAGGTAGTCTGGGCAGAAGTTAGTTATCATCGATCGATT
>JBJOOY010000094.1:0-6674 GCA_046051065.1 Cyanobacteriota bacterium | reverse complement strand
CCATCGCTTGACGATTGAACTGCTCTTTTTGCTCGAACCAGCCCGATGCTTCACCCGCATTGGGCTGGGGATGGGGTGGAATTTTCGATCGATTGAGTCGATCGATTTCTGATGGTGATTGCATCGTTAAATCTCCTCAAGGGCTTCCCCCTCGGTGCGAATTAATTGTGAGTAGGTGCCTTCAGTCTGCTGTAATGTTTGATGGGTGCCCCGCTGTACCACTTTTCCCCGCTCCAAGACAATAATTTCATCACAATCGCGAATAGTACTGAGGCGATGCGCCACAATGATGCAGGTGCAACCGCGTGCCTGGATCTGTCGATTGACGAGGTTTTCAGTTTCGGTATCGAGCGCGCTCGTGGCTTCATCCATTACCAACACACTGGGATTGTTGACCAATGCACGAGCAATTTCCAGCCGCTGTCGTTGACCACCACTCAAGTTGGTTGCCCCTTCTGCTAAAGTTGCATCATAGCCGCCTGGTTGCGATAAAATCACCTCATGAATGGCTGCATCTTGACAGGCGCGGATTAATTGGCGATCGGGCACTGTCGAATCCCAAAGGGTTAAGTTATCCCGAATGCTCCCACCAAACAGGACGATATCTTGCTCGACGAGGGCAATTGCCCTGACTAGTGCAGTTCGGGCAACCTGCGATCGCAATCGATCGTCAAACCGAATTTCACCTTGCCACGGTTCGTACAGTCCACAGATCAGTTTGGCAACGGTTGACTTGCCCGAACCACTCCCGCCCACCAGTGCGACTCTCTGCCCTGGATTGATTGAAAGATTAAAGTTTTCAATTAACGCTGGTCCCAGACGGTTGTAGCCGAAAGTAATATTACGAAGCTCGACATAACCTTGGAGTTTGACGGGCGTGAGCGGTGCTGCCGCTCCATTGCCGACGGTGGTTAACTGCGGATCGATCTGATTTTGTAAGGCATCATCTAGCCGACTCAGATTTCCTTCGATCACTTGTAGATCGCTGGTCAAACTGACCAGCTTATGGACAGGTTCCATAAACTGTTGCATCAATGCCTGGAATGCTACTAACATGCCAATGCTGAGGATCCCATCCATCACCCTCAGACCGCCGATCGCTAGCACCAACATTGAAGAAATCTCGCCCAGCAATGATGGTAGTAAGTTTAGGGATTGATTCGATAGGTTGAGTGCTTGCTGAACATTGTTAGATTTGGCATAGTAGCCAGCCCAGCGAGCAAAGAAGTCAGACTCCAACCCAGATGCTTTGAGCGTCTCCATACTTTGCAATCCGGCGATCTCGATCCCGCTGACCTTGCCCTGCTCTTGCATTAGTTGCAGATTGGAGTCTACCTGTCGGCGGGAAACAAACCTCCAGGCGGCAATATTCATCATCACAAATACGATGCCAATGGCTGTTAAAACGACATCATATTGCAGCATGACGATCGCATAAAAAACTACCGTCACGACTGAAATTACTGTGGTCGCCAATCGACCCGAAAGCAGGCCAGCTAAATTGTCATTGAGGCTGAAACGGCTACTAATTTCTCCGGCAAACCGTCGATCGTAAAAACTCATTGGCAGTCGGAGAATATGCCACAGAAAGCGGCTTGACATGCCCACGGATAGCTTGATTTTCATCCGGCGCAGAAATTTTAACTCCAGCAGCGTCAAACATCCACTGAGTAATCCTGTCAACAAAATACCCAGGATCAGCGGACGCAGCCATTCATCTCGTCCTTGAATCAATACATCATCTACAAATATCCGCGAGAAAGCCGCCATTGCAAACCCTGGAATCACTAATAGCAATCCAGCGATGACACAATAAATCAATGCATCTAACGATCCTTGAAGCCGCTCCCACAGCGACAGCCAAATACTCGGCTTTTGTCCCCCTGGTTCAAATTTAGATCCTGGTTTTAGAGTCAGTACAACACCAGTGAAAGCATCGGCAAATTCCGATCGACCAACCTTACGTGGTCCTGTGGCTGGATCGTTGAGATAAACATGCTGTTGGCTGAATCCCTCAACCACCACAAAATGATTGAAATTCCAAAATACAATGTACGGGCACACAAATTTTGGCAACTCTGCTAGCTCTGACTTCAACCCTTTTGCTTCCAGCCCATAGCTCCGCGCAGCAATCAAAATGTTAGAGGCTTTACTTCCATCTCGCGAGATCCCACACTTGTGCCGCAATTCAGTGAGGGGAACGATGAGATCGTAATAGCCGAGGACGATCCCTAAAGCCGCAGCCCCACATTCCACATTTTCCATTTGTAGCAACGTCGGTGTCCGCCTGCGTCGTTTTGTCCATCCTTGTTCGATCGCTCGCCTCAAAGCTGGCATCAAATTTTGGGGAAGTCTTTCTAATCCTGTTTTGAGATAGTTTAGTCGCATGTTAATACACCCCCGTCCAAGATTTGAGGATCGGAAACACAAACGAAATCGGTGCGCGTTCTTCGACGGTGACGCGCACTGTCGTAGGGGTACCAGAGGTGATTTTTTGCTGTGGGCCATTGGAAGATGACCACTTCCAACCACTGAAGGTGGCAGGATCGGGCTGAAGCATGGCAAATGTCTGAAGCTGTGGCCCTTGAGCTAATAATGATTTAACTACCTCAGCACTGCCAACTAAACTGAGGGCACCTTCTTGGGTGACTGGAAAGGCCGAGATTTGGCTGACAGTACCGACAATCCCGCCAAATTCTTCTCGCTTAACCGTGGTGGGCGTGATTTGGAGTTTCATGCCAGGTTTGAGCTTTTTGCCCTCACCAGGAGGGAAGAAGGCAACACTCATCAATTGGCGATCGTGCTCTTGCACCTCGATCGAGCCGATCGATGCGCCTGGGGCGATCGTTTGTCCGGCGGTGGTTGAGAGTTCGAGGATTCGTCCGTGATAGTGACTGATAATTTGGCTGGATTTTTGGAGTTGGAATTTGAGTTGGGCAATTTCTCTAGTTGTTTCCTGAATCTCGCGATCGCGATTAGTTAAAGCATCCAAATTTTGCTGTGCTTGGCTGGCTTTTTTGGTATCGAGTTCTTTCAACTGCGCCTGTAGCTCGCGGATTGAATTGAGACTCTCTAGATATTGCCGTTGAGCATCTGCTTCTTTGACCTCCAATTGTTTCAGTTGAGATCGAACTTCGTTGACTTTGTTTTTACCTTCAATTACCTCTTGCCGTGCTTGTAAGACTGTATCCCC
Organism: Cyanobacteriota bacterium; assembly: GCA_046051065.1. Lineage (GTDB taxonomy): Bacteria > Cyanobacteriota > Cyanobacteriia > Cyanobacteriales > Chamaesiphonaceae > Chamaesiphon. Next base: position 3,481 of record JBJOOY010000094.1, on the reverse strand, counting down.
AGCAATTACGCCTTTTTTCAATAATGTCTGACGGATCTTAAATCGCTGTTGTAGTGTCGGGAGGATTGCCTGGGTAGTTTGCAAGCGTTGCTGGAGGTTTTGGCGATCGCTGCGAATTGACTGTAAGCCCTTTTGGCGAAGCATCGGACTTACCGATCGTGCCATGTTGAGACTTTTTTCGAGGGTCGATCGCTGCTGTTGCCATGCGACTCGATCGAACCCAATCCGTTGTTGTTGCAAGGTACTGGCATTACTATTCTGCTTTTGCAGTTGCATCATTTTTGCCTGTGACTGTTGTAGTTTCTTTTGCAATTCCGCTTGGTCGATCGTTGCCAGTACCTGTCCTTTTTTGACGACATCACCCACACGCACATTGATTGCAAGCAGCCGTCCGGCTCCCGGACTTTGGAACGACATCACTTGGCTGGGGAAAACCAATACGCCCTGTCCGTTAACCGTGACTGGAATCCGCCCCACCAAGCTCCAAGTCACAACAGCGAAGATCGATGTGCCAAATGCTGCCAGAGGAATCCATTTTTGGAAGCTGACGACTTGCATGACTCGATCGAGTTGCTCTGGCGATGAAATTTTCTCCAATGCTTCACTGCGGAATAAATGATGCTTTTGTGTAGTCATGGGGCACCTGTTGAGAAACGGTAGGTTTGCTGAATTTGTGTTTTGACATTAAGTTAGTAAATGTCAGCGTTTTAATCTGAATCAATTACAGCTAAAAATTTTCAGTAGTTAGATCGTCTTGACTGGAGCCTGAAACCAAGCTTTTGGTGGATATCCGGCTTTCTTCGATCGAAATCATGTAGGAACACATCCGCTGGCGGACAAAACTCACCATCGCGGGATAAACAAACGGAACAGTCCAAATTCCGTTGGTAATTTGGGCATTCTCCTGAATTTGAATTGCATTTGCAATCAGTGAAATATATCGTCCGCGCTTTTGTAGATCGGGTCTAACAAATCCAGAAGTATATCGAATTGTGTCAGCACTAAGACGATGGGTAATAATCCAGCCAACTACTTCTCCTTGGTAACGCAGCCCCAGGCTATTGAGCGGTTCGAGGTCTTGCTCGAACTGAAATGGCATTAACTGTGATGGAATCCAGTCCTTGGCTTGCTGTTGCAGTGTAGTGCGTTCGGCTGGTGTTATTTCCAACCACGAAAACAAGTCATAATCAGCAGGAAATGCTGTCCGCATCCAAGGTGCCTGCATCATACCGCTACAGATCTTCGCTCGACCCACTAACATTTGCGGTTGAGGCGCAGTCCATTGACAAACTGTTAGCAACCTTTCGAGTGCAAACGTTGTCGGTTTACCTGTCGTATAGACTAGTTCTAGCTGCGTACACCCCTGGGATCGCAACTCTGATTCCAATTGTCTCAACAGAGCCGTACCAATTCCTTGTCTGCGGTAGGCAGGTGCCACAAAAATAGACAGGATTTCAGCCGAGCTACTACCATCAGCTTGAATTTTGGCTAATGCCAAGCCGATCGGTTGGTGACCGTCGGTAGCCGCGATCGCCACGATCGAACTTTCCAGTTTTAAGACTTGCAAATGAGGGCGAAATAATGGAAAAGTAAATGATTGATATGCGGATGCTTCAATCGCTTGTTCTAATCGAGTCAGTGTGTACATTCGATCGACCTTATGTATATATTTTGGTAATAAATATCGCAGCTACAATAAGCTGGTGTGCCTGCTCGCCACAGATCTTTTCAGCTCGCATGCGCCCATCCCCATCCACCAAATTGTGGTATCGTCGGTTGGACGAGATTGTGATAACAGCGTTGGGATTGAACCTCTAAAGCTGTCTGAGCCAATCGATCGGGAACTGAGACTTGATAAATTGGTTCTACTGGTGCGGTCATCGCTTGCCAAACGAGATCGTAAGCGATCGACATCTGGCAAATTTTTTCTGCGACAGTCTGAGCTGGCTGATAAAACGTCTGTTGAATAATTTCGTACTCTCGAACGTACTTCTCCCGTACGACTCGTTCGTCAATCATCCGAGCGGCAATGCGTTGGAGCCGACTGTCAATATGACATTTTTCTCCAAAAAACTGAGTGTACCGATTGCGACCAAACCTGATTGCTACTGACATTCCCGTCGTCAAATACTCTATGTAGTGCCATACTGCTGCTGGAAAAAATAAGGCTTCACCAGGGTTGAGAATGCATTGTACGCCACCTGCATAGGCAATGAAATCGTCTTTTTCTGCTTCACTAAAATGTTCGAGACAGAACATACTCCAGTGCTGATGGGGCAGCAATTTAGGCGCAGCATGAGCTGGAATAATCACAATTCGTTTACTACCACAAGTTTGGTAAAATAGCACTTGCCGAAAATCACCATCAAAGTGTAGATGGGCATAATTGCCAGCATTGCCCAAAAATAGTCGCGCCGTGCGATCTGCCTCATCGCCAAATCGACAATATTCAGGAATTGGGAATAATGCTTGCATCTCATCAGGCAAGCTATTTTCTGAGCAGAGTAACCCTGTTGCTGGCTCTCGATCGATAAAATCGAGATATTCATTCACCGTCAGAGAGTGGATGGAATGCCAATCGGTATCCATTTGAGCCAGATGGTGGGATCGAATCCCTTCGGAGACTAAAAGCGAAATTTCACCTAACTCACGCCGCATACTCTCGATCGACGTTAACTGTTGCATCGATCGATCTTGAAACAGATCGGTCAAAATAACGGGCTGGCTCTGGAGCAAAAAATCTCGCTCGAACTCTTCCAGGGATAGATTCGCTCGGCGCGGAATTTGCTGAAATCGATCTTCAATCATGATGATATTTCCGCTTCATTTAGCTGTAGTTCAAGATAATGTCAGAAACTTAGAGGTTTGCTGAGGTGCTAACAGCGTGAGTAAGGATAGTCCCACTCCCGCTACACCATCAGTCAGACCAGGAATAATCGATCGCGCCGAAATTTCTTGTAACTTCCAAAATCCCTGTCGTTCGTAAAACTCGATCGTTTGGATACTAGCCTGTGCCGCTGCTTGATATAGGTCGGGACGAGCGAGCGATATCGCCGCATTAATCGAGAAAATAATTCGGCCAGCCTCACCGCAACACAAGTGATGTGTGCCCGATCCGAGATGGCGCAAGGTGGCTTGACAGGCAGCCTCGATCTCTGGCATTAAATCATCATCGTCCCAACCGTCTAACATCGTGAGGCGAGCTAAACCGATACCTGGAGCACCACTACACCAACCCGTCATAAATGAGGGAGTATCACCTTGATACTGTAAGTTCGGCCAATCTTGACGTTCTCGATCGAAATGAAATCGTTCGTAGGCTAGAGCCTCGCGAATCGCCACTTTTAGACCGCGATCGCCCGTCAATTGATATAAGCTAAACAGTGCACGAGCAATTCCGGCGGTGCCATGAGCCATACCGATCAGCGGTTGTGGCGCAATCTGCACTTTAAAGCCACCCTGATGGATACCATCTGTCACT